>JACRCO010000076.1 GCA_016218975.1 Deltaproteobacteria bacterium | reverse complement strand
GGAGATCCGGGACATTCTTTCCGACCGGGTGGTCGCTTATGCGCTGATCGCCGGAGAGGGCGGAACGGTGCTCTTCCATACGAACCCGGGGCTGGTCGGCACGAAGCTCGGGGAGAAGGGACTGAAGGAATGGCTGCGGTCGGGGAAGACATATGGAAGGCGGGTCCGGCTCGGTACCGGCCTCCCGGCCTACGAATTCAACTACCTCCTCCACGGCCCGGCCGGAAAGGTCGAGGTCCTGCGTCTCGTCCTCCATACCACCCAGGCGGATCGGATTCTCTCCGATGCCCGCAAGATGTGGTGGACGGTGGGCGCCGTCCTTCTCCTCTTGTGGGCGTTCGGGATCGCGCTCGAGCGGGTGCTGGCCCGTCACCTTCGGCTTCAAACCGAAGTGGAACGGAGGGAACGCCTGGCCCTCATCGGGCAGATGACCGCCACGCTCGCCCACGAGATCCGGAACGCGTTGGGGAGCGTCAAGGGATACACGCAATGGGTGGACGAGAAGGTCGAGGAGGCGGACCCTCGCAAGAAGGCCCTTTCGATCGCTCTCCGGGGCACGGAACGGATCGAGTCCCTGGTGAACGACCTCCTCCTTTTCTCACGGGAAGAAAGCTACTCCTTCGAGCCCGTCGATCCGACCCCCCTCCTCAAGGAAACCGTTGCCGCGGCGGCTTCCGGGTGGGGGGGAGAAGTCGAAGTGAAAACGGTTCCCGGTATGTGCGCAATGGCGGATCCCGATAAACTCCGCCGCATCCTGCATAACGGCGTCCGGAACGCCATCCAGGCGATGGGGGAGCGTGGAGCCTTGAAGATTACCGCGCGGTCGGAGGGGCATCGGCTGGTCATCCGGATCGAAGATACCGGCCCGGGCATTCCCGCCGCGGAACTGCCCCGGTTGTTCACCCCTTTCCATACCACGAAGACGGACGGCACCGGTCTCGGACTGGCATACTCGAAAAAAGTGATCGAAGGGATGAAGGGCGGGATCGAGCTTTCCAACCGGGAAGAGGGAGGGGCCGTCCTCGCCATCTATCTTCCGATCCCGGGGGAAGGGTGAAATGCCGAAAAGAATCCTGGTCGTCGACGACGACGAGCTGATGCGCTCCTTTCTCTCCTCCGTCCTCCGGGAGGAAGGGTACGGGATCGAGGAGGCGCGGAACGGAACCGAAGGGCTTGCGAAGCTCCCGGGCTCCGATTTCGAGCTCGTCATCACCGACCTGCGGATGCCGGACATGTCCGGGTTGGCCCTGATGCAGGAGGGGAAGAAGGCGCGCCCCGACGTCCGTTGGATCATCATCACCGCCTACGGCTCCATCGGGAGCGCCGTGGAAGCGATGAAGGCGGGGGCCTCCGATTACCTCACCAAGCCGTTCCGCGACCCCGAGGAACTGCGCCATGTCATCGGGCGGGTCCTTCGGGAAGCCGAAGCGGAAACGAAAATCACCCTCCTGTCGGAAGAGCTGGGCAGACAGTTCCCGGCGGCGGAAACGATTTTCCTCGGCGAGAAAATGGAGCAGGTGCGGAAGCTGGTGAGCGACGTGGCCGCCACCGCGACCACCGTGCTCGTCACGGGGCAGAGCGGGACAGGGAAGGAACTCATTGCCAGGGTGATCCATGATCTGAGCCCCCGGCGGAAAGAGCCCTTCGTCGCCGTCCACTGCGCCGCCTTGGCGGAGAACCTCCTGGAGAGCGAGCTCTTCGGCCACGAGCGGGGAGCGTTCACCGGAGCCGTGGCCGCCCGGAAGGGGAGGTTCGAGCTCGCCGACGGGGGAACGATTTTCCTGGACGAGATCGGGGAAATCTCCGCGGCCGTCCAGGTGAAGCTCCTCAGGGTGCTGCAGGAGAAGGAGTTCGAGCGGGTGGGGGGAATGAGGCCACTCTCCGTGGATGTGCGGATCGTCGCGGCGACGAACAAGGACCTCAAGGCGGAAGTCGCCGCGGGGCGGTTCCGGGAGGATCTCTATTACCGGTTGAACGTATTTCCGATCGCCCTTCCTTCCCTGGCGGAACGCAGGGAGGCCATTCTTCCCCTGGCGGAATATTTCCTGAAGAAGTTCGCCGCCGCCTTCGGCAAATCGATCGCAGGGTTTTCCCCCGGAGCGCGGTCGGCCCTTGAAAATTACCCCTGGCCGGGCAACGTACGGGAGTTGCAGAACGTGGTCGAGCGCTCCGTGATCCTCGCTCAAGGCGAGATCGGGGTGACACACCTGAACCTGGAACCGCTACGCGCCCCCTTGGTCCCCGCGGAAAGTGTCCTCAAGGCGAACGAACGGGAAGCCATCCGGAAAGTGCTCGACGAGACGGGGGGGAACCGCAAACAGGCGGCGCGGATCCTCGGGATTTCCCTGCGCACCCTCCAATACCGGATCAAGGAGTACGGACTCTAGGAGAAGTGCAAACTCTGCGCATCGAGGTGCAGGGACTGCACTCACTCGGCGGACGACCCTCCGGAAAGATTCGGGACCGGCAACAAATCCTCTTTGGTTTCGCTGGATCCATGTTCCGGACACGGTTGGCATCCTCCTTGCTCATCCCGTGGACAGTCAAACTTTTCGATGGATGGTGCAGGACATGGCGTCCGTGCGAACCGGCAGCCTCTCGTTCCCCAAGATCGGCATGACGGTTATTCCCGCCCTGCTGCTTCTTTTCTTTCTGACCGCATTCCTTCCACCGGCGCTCGAAACGGCGCAGGCACAGGAAAACGATACGGTGCTGGAAGGGAGCGGCATCCATTATCCGGGCGGGTTCGACCCGAACACGGTGGGAGAGGTCCGTGGAAAGGCGTACGGGATTTCCGTTCCGGAGCGCGGCCCGGTACGGTTCCGACTGGAAACCGGGAGGGAAACCTACACGGTCCTGGCTTCGCCGAAATGGTTCTGGAAGGACCAGATCGCCGAACTTCCCGATGGCGCGGAAATCCGGGTCCGCGGGTCCAAGACGCTTGGCCGGGACGCGAATCTGTACATCATCGCCCAGCGGATCCGAATCGGGTCATCGGGCCGGCCCGTAGACCTGCGCACCGGGGACGGGTCTCCTCTATGGAGAGGGCCTAAGGCAGGCGGGATGGGAGCTCCGGGCGGCTTCGGCTCCCCGATGCGGGGGGGCGGGGGAATGGGAAGCGGCCCCGGTGGCATGGGCGGCATGGGCGGTCAGCACCGGTAAATCGCCGGGCAATCCGAAACGAGGAAGGAATCAGGAAATGTTCATGAACCGCAGGCTCGCATTTTGTGTGGGTGTTGTCGCAGCGATTTCATTGCTGGAAGCGGGCTCCGTGTTCGCCGGTTGGGAATTGGGGTCCAAGGCCGGATTCGACACGAACGTAAGCCGGTCGATCTCCGGCGGGAAGAGCGATGCCTACCTGTTGGGATACGCCGCTTACGGCCGTGCCCCCGACGGAGAGACCCGGCTGGACTGGTCGTTTTCCGCGGTGGGGGAAGGAGCCGCCTATGCAAGTTTGAGCGATCTCGATTATGCGGCGATCACGTTTTCTCCCGGCCTGGTCTATTTCTACCGCCCCGGCTGGATCATCACGGCAGCTCCGTTTCTCCAGGCAAAAGGAGTACGGGACTCCAACCAGTCCGCAGTCGCCTTCGGAGGAAAGCTCCTGGTAAAGCAACAACTCCCCTCCGATTTCTACCTGGGGGAGTATTACGCCTACGCGGACAGCCGGGCAAATGCCGACACGTTCTCCTTCAAGGAACACGCGCTGGGGGCTTTTCTTGGCCGGAACTGGACGCACACCTTCTACACGGAGCTTGGGTACGAATTTTCCCGGGGGGATTCCTTCCGGTCCGTGGGAACCTCCCCCTTGGCGCCGGGAGGAATGGGCGGGTTCGGAGGAATGCAACCGATGTTTTCCACCGCCTTCGGGACCGAGGTGGTCAGGGAACGTGTGGATCGTCACGCCGTGGGGATAACGGCGGGGATCGACTGGACGAAGTCGGTTTTTTCCGTGGCCAGTTACACGTTCACCTATAGACGCGGGGACCTCGGATCCAGCGCATCGCACTCCGGTTTCCTGGGGGTTGGATACCGCTTCTGACTACCGCCGGACAGCAATAGATCAGGAACCAACAAGAAACAGGAAGCAACGAGAAATCGAAAGCGTTAAAAATCATTTTGCAGGGAGGAAGGAATGAAGGGGAAAAAATTGATCAAGGGGCTTCTTTTCATTGCGGGCATGGCCTTGACGCTCGCCGCATGCGGCGGAGGAGGCGGCGGTACGGTAGCTGATGGCGGCGCAACCGGCGCGATCGCAGGAACCGCCACGATCCAGGGACAGGTTTCCGGAACGGTTGTTATTGCCGTCGACGATGATACGAATCTCGAAGCGGCACGCGCTGCGGCCACCGGCACCCCGAAGACGTTCAGCATGACCCTGCCGACGGGGGAAAATTACCGTTTCTATTTGATGGAAAACGAGGGGCCGGGGGATGCCGGGAGAATCTACCCCGTCTACATGGGATCCACGAACGTCTTTCAGCTTACGAACGCTGCGAACAGCCAGACCATTAACCTCGGAATGGTGACCCTGGACTTCACCAAGGGCAGTGCCGCCCCCGCGAACAACCCTATGGGGTTTCCCGGTGTGATAGCGGGGGGAGAGAACCCGTCGATTCCTCCTTCTCTTTCCGGCGCGGTTTTCTCCATGGGCGACCTGCAGGGAACCTGGGACTTCAACTCGCTGGCCACCTCCGGGATGTTCGGCTGGATGCAGGGCGTTCTTTCCGTGGATAACACGGGGATGGGCGCCATGACTTCCCTGGTCCGGAACGGCATGTCCTGGCCGTCCATGGACAATGTTCCGTTCGCGATGTTCCCCAGCGGCATCGTCAGGATGGACAACGACAACACCTTCCACGCTATCCTGTCGAAAGACAAAACCATGATGGCGGCCACCTGGACGGACAACACGGGCGGAAGCGCCTTGATGATCTTTCGGAAGCAGGGAGGCGCCTACGCGCAAAGCGATCTGTACGGAACGTGGAACTTCCACCGGCTTACCGCCGGCAGCGACAACACGACGTCCGGATGGGCGTTCGGAACGATGACGATGAGTTCCCCCGGCACCGCAACCATTACCGCCGTTCAAACCAGCAATAACAACATGAGCGAAGTCGGAAGCTCTTTCTTTGTGTCCATGGGCGGGAACGGGATCGTCACCTCCTCCGGGGACAACACCTTCCACGGGGTCATGTCCCAGGATAAGAATATGATGGTTCTCACGAAAACCAACGCAAGCGGGCATTACGACCTGATGGTCCTGATGAGATCGGACACGGGGGTGTCCTATAACACGACCGATCTTACGGGGGACTGGATGCAGCATGGGGTTGTTTCCGGGGACCCGAACGATACGAACTGGAACTTCGGGCAGATGGTCATGGATTCCACCGGCCAGGCCACGTTCAACGGCATGATGGGAAGGACGGGCGCGTTCTCCATGCAGCCGGGAACATTTGCAATGAATTCGTCCGGCGTCATCAGCATGGGAGGAATGGGCATGGACGGGGGAATGACAAACCAGATGACGGCCCAGGCCTACTCCGGGCTCATGAATCCGGCGAAAAACATTATGGTTGCGACCTACACGGACGGAAACGGAGGATATCAGCTCGGAATCGGCATGAAGTAACGGTTGCCTTCCTGAAACGAACCGCTGTCCCGGACGGGGGGCCGGATCCTTGCGGCCCCCCTCCAGGAACCATCCGCCTCACTTCGAGGGCTTCTTCGGCGCCTTCGTCTTCTCGGCCTTGGCGTTCGGCTTGCTGGTCTTTCCCGGCGGGACGCAACCGCATCCGCAGGACCCCCGCGTCTTCCAGCGGCGCAAGTCGGTCCTGTTCTTTCCTCCCCGTTGGATAGACAGTGAAGTCCCCGGAATGTTACCATCCGAATCCTTCATAACGTCAATGCGGCTTTTGCGATGTCCTGACGGAGCCATTCCGAAGTCTTGAAGTGGAGCGTAAGTCCCCGGGCATCCCTGAAGAGACGCTCGACGACGTAGTCTCGGCAATAACCGTGGCCCCCAAGAACCTGGATTGCGGAGTTCGTTATTTCCACCGCGGCTTCGGAGGCGAAAAGCTTCGCCTTGAACCCGTTGATCGCAGCGGTGCCGGGCGCGGAGTCGGCGTTGTCCGCGCAGGCGGACAAGAGGGATTCGGCCGCGTCGGTCTTGAGGATCATATCGGCTATCAGG
>JACRCO010000075.1 GCA_016218975.1 Deltaproteobacteria bacterium | reverse complement strand
GGCACCGGGCTCGGCTTTTCCATCTCTCTCCACGGTACCGACCAGGTGAGCTGCGTGTTTCTCGGCGACGGAGCCGTGGAGGAAGGCGTGTTCTACGAATCGATCAACTTCGCGGCGCTGAAAAACCTTCCGGTGCTGTACATCTGCGAAAACAACCTCTACTCGGTGTATTCCCCCTTGTCCGTCCGGCAGCCGGCAGGCAGGAGGATCTCCGAACTTGTGAGAAGCATCGGGGTGGAGAGCGATTCGGGCGACGGCAACGACGTGATGGAGGTGCATGCAAAGGTATCCGGCGCGATCCGTTCCGTCCGGGCGGGAGATGGCCCGCGCTTTCTCGAGTTCGCCACGTATCGCTGGCGGGAGCATTGCGGCCCCAATTTCGACAACGAAATCGGCTACCGCACAGAAGAGGAATTTTTACGCTGGAAGGAGAGGGACCCGATCGTACTCTTCGAGAACGCAGTGAAGAAAGGGTTTGTCGTTCCGGAGGTGGAGATCGCGGAAATGGATTCCGTCATCGAACGGGAAGTCGCCGACGCCTTCCGTTTCGCGGAATCCTCTCCGTTTCCGTCTCCGTCGGAAATCTTCACCGACCTGTACGGCAAGTGAGCGGCGGGAGGCGATGAACGTGGCGGGAGCGAGGATCATCCCCTTCTGGAAAGCGGTGAACGAGGCCCTGGCGGTCGCCATGGAGATGGACGGAAACGTGGTCACGTTCGGGCTCGGGACGGACGATCCGAAGCGCGTGTTCGGCACGACCGCGGGACTGGCTGAAAAATTCGGCCCGCGGCGGGTGTTCGACATGCCCACCTCCGAAAACGCGATGACCGGCATCGCCATCGGCGCTTCCCTGAACGGCATCCGGCCGGTCATGTGCCACCAGAGGCTCGATTTTTTCCTTCTTGCCGTGGACCAGCTCGTGAACAACGCCGCGAAATGGTCATACATGTTCGGAGGGAAGAAGTCCGTCCCGATTACTATCCGCTTGATCATCGGAAGGGGCTGGGGGCAGGGGCCGCAGCATTCCCAGAGCCTTCAGGCGTGGTTCGCCCACATCCCGGGTCTGAAAGCGGTGATGCCCACCACCGCCTACGACGCGAAAGGGCTCCTTCTGTCCGCGATCTTCGACGAGAACCCGGTGATCTTCCTTGAGCACCGCTGGCTGCACAACATCGAAGGAGACGTTCCCGCAGGGGATTACAGGGTCCCTCTGGACAAGGCGCATCTCATTGCTTCGGGCGCGGACCTGACCATCGTCTCGCTTTCATACATGACCGTCGAGGCGCTTCACGCCATGGATTCGCTTCGTGAAGCGGGAATCGGCTGCGACCTGATCGACCTGCGCTCGATCAACCCGATCGACTGGGACACGATCTTCCGGTCCGTGAAAAAGACCGGCCGGATCCTGGTGCTGGACACGGCGAACGAAACGCTTTCCGTGGCCGGGGAGATCGTCGCCAGGGTCGGCATGGAACTGTTCGGGGCATTGAAGTGCCCGCCGGGAAGGATTGCCCTGCCGGACTATCCGACCCCGACCAGCCCTGCGCTGGCGGAAAAATATTACCCGCGGGCGGAACACATCGCGGCGAAGATCGGCACGATGCTCGGACGGCCCGTCGACACGGAACCGATAGTCAAAAGCCGCAGGAACCCGCACGACGTGCCGGGCGACTGGTTCAAGGGCCCTTTCTGACCGTTCGGCGGGGCGGAGGATGAGCGGGAAATGAATCTTGGGTTGACGGAAAAGAGCGCTCTTGTCGTCGGGGGAAGCAGGGGCCTGGGCAGGGCGATCGCTCTCGGTCTCGCCCGGGAGGGCGCAAGGGTCGCGATCGTCGCCAGGAGCGCTTCCGCGATCGAACGAACGGTGGAGGCGATGGGCGGAGAAGCGAACGGGCACCGGGGGATTTCAATGGACCTGGTGCCCGACGGCTCGCCGGAAGCGTTGGTGGCCCGGTTGGAAGAAATGGGAATAAACCGCATCGATATCCTGATCCACAACCTGGGCGGGACACTCCAGGTGGGGGATCCTCTGTGCGGCGTGTCCGATTGGCGGAAGGTCTGGAGGCTCAACCTGGAAATCGCGATCGATATCAACCGCCGGCTCATACCTAAAATGAAGGAGAGGGGCTGGGGGAGGATCGTCCACGTATCGTCCGTCGCGGCGGTCCTGAATCATGGCTCGTTGCCCTACGGCACGGTGAAGGCGGCCCTGAACGCCTATGTGAAAAACCTGGGAGCGGTCCTGGCCCCGCATGGTGTCGTGGCGTGCGGGATCATGCCGGGGGCGATCCTGTACGAAGGAAGTGATTGGGAAAAAAGATCGCGTGACAACCCCTCGCAAGCCGCGGAATTCCTGAACGGCAAAATCGCCATCGGTAGATTCGCAAGGCCCGAAGAGATCGCATCGCTCGCGGTATTTTTATCCTCGGAACAGGCATCGTTTTTCTGCGGGGACGTTCTGCCTGTCGACGGAGGCTCCCGTTGAAACGGAAGGGCGGCAGCAAGGAGCCCCAATACCAGATCCAGGTGGATAACCTGGGAAAACTCGGGCCCGTCGAAATGGGGCCGACCGCAAGCCACACGTGGCGCTCCGATCCCAGGAGGCTCCTGTTCCTGATGTCGAGATACAAATTCTGTTCGAAACTCCTTGCGGGCAAATCAAGGGTTCTTGAAGTGGGTTGCGGCGACGGGTTCGGGATGCGCATCCTTCTCCAGACCGTAGGGCATGTCCACGGAATCGATTTCGATCCCATCTTCATCGATTGGGCGAAAATGCATGCGGAAAAGGAAGGGCTGTCCTGTTCCTTTTCCATTCTCGATATAACGGAAAAGGCGCCGAAGGGGTCGTTCGACGCAGCCTGCTCCCTCGACCTGATCGAGCATATCGATCCGGCGAAGGAAGCCCGCTACTGGAAAAACGTATCCGGGGTTTTGAAGAAAGACGCCCCTTTCATCGTCGGTACGCCGAATATCGCGGCGTCCGCGCATGCATCGGTCTGGAGCCGGGAAGGGCATATCAATCTGAAATCCGCCGATTCGCTGAGAGACGCCGCTTCCAAGGTTTTCGAAAACGTCTTCCTTTTTTCCATGAACGATGAAGTTGTTCATACCGGATATTCTCCGATGGCTCACTACCTGTTCGCGTTATGCACGGGGATACGAAAAGGTTCCGCGGCATGAAGGCCGCCGTGCTGTATCGCTTGAACGCTCCATTGAGAATCCTGGACGATATTCCCATACCTGCATTGAATCGCGGGCAGGTCCTGGTCCGGATCGCTTACAGCGGCGTGTGCCGCAGCCAGCTCATGGAGGTGCGCGGGGGAAGGGGGGAGGACCCGTATCTTCCCCACATGCTGGGGCACGAGGGCGCCGGGACCGTGATGGAAACGGGTGACGGAGTGACGAAAGTCGCGCCGGAAGACAGGGTGGTCCTGGGATGGATCAAGGGGGAAGGGATCGATGCGCCGGGCGCCAAATATAGATATGGAAATGAAGTGATCAACGCCGGCGGGGTCACGACATTCAGCGATCATGCTGTGGTTTCGGAAAATCGCTGCGTCAGTATTCCGGATTACGTCCCACTGGATGTCGCCGTTTTATTCGGGTGCGCCGTCCCGACCGGCGCGGGCATCGTCATGAACCGGATCCGACCGGAGAAAGGCAGCACCATGGCCATTTTCGGGCTGGGCGGGATCGGCATCAGCGCCCTGATGGCCACGATGATCTACGAATGCTCTGCGGTGATAGCGGTGGACGTGGACGAGGGGAAAATTGCGCTTGCAAGGGAATTGGGCGCGACCCATGGCGTTAATGCGGCACGGAAGGACCCTGTCGCGGAAATCCTGGGTATCACGGGGAATCGCGGGGTCGACTACAGCGTGGAATCCGCGGGCCTGAGCCGGACGATCGAGGACGCCTTCCGTTCGGTGAGGAAGTTCGGCGGGTTGTGCGTTTTCGCCTCCCACCCGCGGACGGGGGAAAAAATCGGGCTCGATCCCCACGACCTGATAAGCGGCAGGAGGATCGAAGGCAGTTGGGGGGGCTCCTCCCGGCCGGACACGGACATTCCATTGTTCGCGGGGCTTTACCGCGATGGCAGACTTCCGTTGGAGAAATTGATCAGCGACCGGTATCCGCTCGAGGAAATAAACCGGGCGATCGACGACCTTGAAAGCGGAAAGATCGTGCGGGTGCTGATCGAGATGAACAGTGGTAAGCGGTGAAATCGCAGCTCCGGGATGGATGATGGATAAGCTCAAGGAAGCCATAAGAAATGTCAACATCGACACTCCGAAGCCAAATCAGCTTTATTACAAGGCCTATTACGCGGCCGGGCTTCTCCTGCATCCCCGAAGGGCGATAAACCTGCTGAAGTACAAGGCCGCCAAATTCAGCCCCTCCGTGGATTATCTTCCCATGGTCATGGATATCGAGCCGACGCAGCGGTGCAATTACCGGTGCTCCATGTGCATCACGGGCTCCATGAACGCGAAACGGCCGGACATGACGTTCGAGGCCTTCCGGCGGATCCTGGACGAGCAGTACGGGTTGATGGAGGTGAAGATCCAGGGCGTCGGCGAGCCCTTGCTGAACAAGGATTTCTTCAGGATGATCGACTACGCGAAGAAGAAATTGCTCTGGGTGCGGACGACGACGAACGGTTCGCTGCTTCACGTGGGGGACAATTACCGCAAGCTGGTCGACAGCAGGGTCCACGACGTGAACATTTCGATCGACGGTTGCACATCCGAGGTCTACGAAGCCATACGGATCGGAGGCGACCTTGAAAGGATCATGGCCAACTGCCGGCTGATCAACGCTTACAACAACAAGGCCAGGAAAACCACGGTCAGGGCCTGGGCGGTCCTTCAGAAGGGGAACCTGCATCAATTTTTCGATTTTCCCCGTTTCTTCGCCGATCTGGGGTTCAAGGAGATGGCCTTGAGCTTCGCCATGCACAATTACGGGAGGGAAGGAACCAACGCCGAGGCGGCCGATTTTTCCTATACGGAAGAAGATATCCGGCGGATCGCAGGCCTTGCCAGGGAAGCGGGGATCAAGATGTTTTTCTGGTTCCATCCTGGCTTTCCGGGAAACGCCTTCTGCCAGATCCCTTTCGGCAGGATTTACGTCACCACCGACGGCCATATCATTCCATGCTGCTACATCGCCAATCAGGAAGTCGTCGATTTCGGAGAATACGGCGATTTCAAAAAGATCTGGTTCGAAGATTACACAGGGTTCCGGGAGCGCGTGAAGGGAAAAAATCCGCCTCCCGCATTCTGCCGTCAGTGCCACGGGGGGGATCGATGAAGAAAGCCTTGATTCTCGGCGGGGGATTTTCCGGATGCACCATGGCGCATCTCCTGGGCCGGGAAGGATGGGATTGCACGATCCTCGAGAAGGAAGGCGTGCTCGGGGGCGGATGCCGGACGTTTTTCTACGGCGGGCACCCGTATACGAAGGGGCCCCGCCCGTACTACGGATACAGCGAGAAGATCTTTCGCTGGGTGGATTCGTTCGTGAAGATGCGCCGGTTCCCCCATTACCTCCTGAGTTACGTGGAGCAGGACGGCCAGTTCTATGCCTACCCGATCCACGAGGACGACATCCCGAAGATGAAGCGGAGCGACAAGATCCGCAAGGAGCTGGCGGAGACCGATCCCGGGAAAAAGCCGGAGGATTTCGAGGAATACTGGATCAACAAGGTCGGACCGACCCTTTACGAGATGTTCGTGAACCGATATTCAAGGAAGATGTGGCTCATCGACAGCAACAAGGAGCTGGACACCTTCAGTTGGTCCGCGAAAGACAAGGTGATCGAGTCGGGCAGCAAGGAGTGTTACAAGGGGTCCATCATCGCGTACCCGGTCGCGAAGGACGGCTACAACACCTATTTCGAAAAAACGAGCGCCGCGGCCACCGTCCTGTTCAACGAAAACGTATCCGGCATCGACTTGAAGAACCGGACGGTAAAGATATCGGACGGCACCACGTTGAAAGGGGATGTCCTCGTAAGCAGCATCCCGCTCGAGGAGCTTTGCGGCGGCAGCCGCGGGGAGCTGCTTTACGCGGGAAGGGACTTTGTCGTCTTCGTGCTTCCTTGCAGGCAGGTGTTCCCAGGCGACATCCGGTTCTGCCACTACACGCAGGACGAGCCGTACACCAGGATAGTGGAATACAAGAAGCTTACCTTCCACGAAGCGGAAGACACCCTTCTGGTCATGGAATTCCCTTCGAAAAGCAATAAGCTATACCCATACATGATCAAGGAGCAACTCGAAAGGGCAAGGGAATACCTTTCCGACCTGTCGGAAAACGTGTATTCGATCGGCAGGCTCGGTACGTACAGGTATTCGACCATCGAGCAGACGATATCCCAGTGTTTCGCGACGTACCGGAAGATCACCGGAAAATCCGCTGACGGGATGGAGAAGGAATTCTTCAACCTTGGCGACCTCGAAATTATAAAAACCAGGTCCGGCTCCGGCAACTGAACGGGGTGCGGCATCGTAAAGGATGAAAAGAATTCTCGTCGCCCCGATTTTCGACCACCCGGCGAACAGGTTCTCCGGCGACAACGTCGCCCATTATTTTCCCGGCAAATATCTCTGGCACGTCTGCAACAGGCTGAAAACCGGGTTCCATCATCCCATCGACGGCGTGCGCATCGACGAACCGGTGAGCCTGTCCTATATATTTCCTTACTGCCAGCCGCAGGGGAATTATTTCCGGCGGCCCGAATGGATCGACGAGTTCCTGGTCGCCGGGGACGAGGGGGAAATAAACCGGATCGCGAAAGGGTACGATCTGTTCACCAACCACTACCGCTACAGGGGGCACAATCCGCCGGAGGTGAACCTGGGCTATTCCCGGGATTTGAATGCCTTCAACCTTGACCTGGTGGCCTATACCTGCAAGGCGGTTTACGAACACGGCATTTATATCGACGATCTCGAACTGAACGATCGGTGCGAGGAATTTCTTGCCGGAATCGGCGCGGAGATGAACCCGGAACGAAGACCGGTCGTCGTCATCCACAAACGGACGGACGATCCGCATGACCGGCACCTGGCGGATTACGGGGCTCTGAACGAAAGATTGCTGTTCGATCTGCTCGACGCTTACGAGGATTCCATTATCGTCCTGGCCGGGGACCCGTTGAGCTGGAAATATTACCGCCACCCGAGAGTCAGGTACCTAACTAGATATATCAACCGGAGGGAATTGCTTCATCGGTTGAAGGAATACAACGCCGCGCTCCAATACATCCTTTCTTCCTATTATTGCGCCAGGGCGGACGCCGTGTTGATCGGCATTTCCGGGTTCACCCTGTTCATAGAAAGCATACGGCCCCGAAACCTGATGCCGCCGGTGCCGCTGTTCTGGGGGCAGCAGACCTTTACGGGGATCGATACCGCGATCATGAAAGCGGGCTGGTCTTCGCCCGACATCGCAAGGTATAACCTCGAGCACCCGGAAGACACCGCGTTCCTGTATCAGGTGCACCATTTCCTGTATTACAGCCGGGACGAAGACCTTCTCAAGCCCTACTGCATGGATTACCCAAACTCGTGCTCGAAGGCGATGGACCTTCTTGCGAAACTGGAAAACAGGCACGGCCTGACTCATCCTCGCCGAGCCGAAAGCGAAGGAAGCGGAGGCGCCAGGCGACAGACGTTGTACGAGTCGGCGGTGAATGCGGTCTGGGCGGCGGAGCAAAAAGCGGATAAAATGGACAACAAAATCAAAAAGATAATACGAAAGATCAACTTTACCCGCGAGAAACCGCAATGACCCTTCATGCCGATTCCCTTAAAGCCCTGAACGTTATTCGCGACTCGACAAGCGGGAAGCGGGTCGTGTTCGTTTCGGGAAACTTCAACATCATCCATCCCGGCCACCTCCGGCTGCTGCGTTTCGCGCGGGAATGCGGGGATTACCTCGTGGTGGGGGTGCGCGACGCGAGGCACGACGGCGCTCATCTTCCCGAGAACCTCCGCCTCGAGGGGATACAGTCGATAAGCTGGGTGGATTACGGGTTCATCCTGCGCGACGTTCCCGCTGAATTCATCGGGGAACTCAAGCCCGCGTTCGTGGTCAAGGGCAAGGAGCATGAAGAGCTTTTCAATCCGGAAACCGCGGCGGTCGAAAAATACGGAGGGAAGATCCTCTTCGGCTCGGGGGACATCAGCTTTTCCTCCGTAGACCTGATGAAACGGGAATGGAAGGAACTGGATTTTTCCACGATCCGGAAGCCGCTCGACTTCCTTGCGCGGCACGGCATCGATGCGAAGGAACTGGCTGCGGTCCTGGACCGGATGGGCAAACTAAGGGTCTGCGTGGTCGGCGACACGATCGTGGACGAATATATCGCCTGCGACCCGCTGGGGATGTCGCAGGAGGACCCGACTATCGTGGTCACCCCGGTTTCGCAGGAAAAGTTCATCGGAGGGGCCGGCATCGTGGCCGCCCATGCGCGGGGGCTGGGAGCGAAGGTTCGATTCTTTTCCGTCGTCGGCAGGGACGATACGGCCGCGCACGCCAAGCGGTTCATCGACCTGTACGGCGTCGAGCCCCGGTTGTACGAGGACGAGAGCCGGCCGACGTCCCTCAAGCAGCGCTACAGGGCCGGAATGAAAACTCTCCTTCGCGTAAGTCATCTCCGCCAGCATGCGATCAACGGGGACCTGAGGAACCGGATGCTCCGGGACATCAAGGCGGCCCTTGACGATACGGACCTTCTCATCTTCGCCGACTTCAATTACGGCTGCCTGACCCAGCCGCTGGTGAACGAGATCGTCGACGAATGCTCCCGGCGGGGCATCATGATGGCGGCGGACAGCCAATCCTCTTCGCAGACGGGCGACATCTCCCGTTTCCGGAACATGTCGCTGATCACTCCGACGGAGAGGGAGGCCAGGCTGGCGGTCCGCGATTTCGACTCGGGCCTGGTGGTTCTTGCGGAGAAATTGAAGGAGAAGTCCCACGCGAGGAACGTTGTGATCACGCTGGGGTCCGAGGGAACGCTCATTCACGCGGAAATCAACGAGGTGAACCCCCACCTGACCGATCGCCTGCCGGCCTTGAATTCGGCGCCCAAGGACGTGGCGGGAGCCGGGGACTCCCTGCTGATCTGCGCTTCCATGGCCATGGCGGTAGGCGCCGATATCTGGCGGAGCATGTATCTCGGGTCGCTGGCGGCGGCATGCCAGGTCGGGCGCCTCGGGAACATCCCCCTGTCGACGGACGAACTGATGGCGGAAATCCGGATTTGAAAGCATTGCTCCTTGCCGCGGGCATGGGAACCCGCCTTAAGCCCCTGACCGACACCGTTCCGAAATGCCTCGTCCCGATCCGTGGAAAGCCCCTGCTGGAATACTGGCTGTCGATGCTGCACGATGCCGGCGTTTTCCCCATCCTCGTCAACCTCCATTACCTGGCGGAGAAGGTCCGGGGCTACATCGAAACGAGCGGCTTCCGGGAGATCGTTTCAACGGTGTACGAAAAGGAACTGCTTGGTACCGCGGGGACTCTATTGCGCAACCGGGCGTTCTTCGGGCGTGAGCCGATGATGCTGGTGCACGCAGACAACCTTTCCAGGTTCGACGTATCCGCGTTCATCGAACGCCACGAAATGCGGCCGTCCGGATGTGAAATGACCATGATGACCTTTCGCACTCCCACCCCGGAATCCTGCGGCATCGTGGAATTGGACGAGCGCGGTGTCGTGCGGGGATTCCATGAAAAGGTTCCGAACCCGCCGGGAAACCTGGCGAACGGCGCCGTCTATATTCTTGAACCTTCGATTTTCGATTTTCTTGAAACTCTCGGCAGGGAAACGATCGATTTCAGCACCGAGGTGCTGCCCCGTTACGCAGGCCGGATACATACCTTTCACAACGACGTATACCACAGGGATATCGGTACCATGGAAAGCTACGAGGCCGCCGAAAAGGAGGAACTTTTTATTCCATGATCTGCCGCGTCTGCGATTCCACCGAACTGGAACCGGCGATCGACCTCGGCAACCACCCGTGGTGCAACCACTTCCTCACGAAGGAGGAAGTGGGGAAAGAGCCCTTTTATCCGCTGCGCGTCGTCTATTGCCGCGGCTGCTCGACAGCCCAGCTCGACTACACGGTTAAAAAGGAGATCATGTTCGGGGACCACACCTACCTGTCCGGCGTGACGAAGTCCCTGAGCGAGCATTTCCGGTCCGTGGCGCAGCAGGTCGATGCGACGTTCTTCAGGGATGAGAAGGCGAAGTCGGTCCTCGACATCGGTTCCAACGACGGGACGCAGCTGAAGCATTTCCAGGCGCTGGGGTATGACGCGCTCGGCGTCGAATCGTCGAAGACCACGGCGAAAATCGCGAACGACTCGGGAGTGCCCACGCTGAACGCTTTCTTCAACCTGGACACCGCCGGCCGGCTCGGCAGGACGTTCGATGTGATCAACGCCGCCGGTGTGTTTTTCCACCTGGAGGAGCTTCATTCCGTAACCGAAGGCATCCGAAAGGCGTTGCGTGACGAAGGCGTGTTCGTCGTGCAGTTCCTCTACATGAAACGCATCGTGGAAAACGGGGCGTTCGACCAGATCTACCACGAGCACCTGCTTTACTATAACCTCCGGACGATCGAGGTGCTCCTCAACCGGCACGGCCTCTCCATGTTCGACGCGTATCTTGCGCCGATCCACGGCGGCTCGATGATCGGGTTCGTTTCCCACAAGGGGAAGCGCGCTCCTTCGGACCGGCTGATTGCGCTTGGGAAAGCCGAGGCGGAATCCGGTTCGAACGAATACGGAGCCTACGCCCGGTTCGCCGAGCGCATCCGGCGGATGAAGGACGAGAACCTGGCCTACCTGGGAAACGCCAGGCGGCTGGGGAAAAAGATCTTCGGCATGGGGGCGCCGGTCAAGGGGAACACGCTTCTCAATTATTTCGGCGTCGGCACGCAATACATCGATGTCCTGGTCGAGAAGAACGAGCTGCGCCGGGGTCTCTATTCCCCCGGGATGCATATCCCGATCGTGATCGAAAGGGAATTGGGCGAGATCCCGGACATCTATTACGTCCTCGCCTGGAATTTCAAGAAGGAGATCCTTGCGAACAACCGGCATCTCATCGACAAGGGGGTCGAATTCTTCTTCCCCGTGGATCCCCCGGAGGCCTGATCGATGAACATCCTGGTCACGGGCGCAACCGGCTTCCTCGGAACCGCCCTGTGCTCCCGGCTGGAGGCCGGGGGGCACCGGGTGACGAAGGTTCACTCCAAAAACTGCGACCTGATCCGCAGGGATTCCCTCCCGGCTCTCGATCACCCTTCTTACGACCGCATTTTCCATCTCGCAGCCTGGACGCAGGCCGGGGACTTCTGCATACACCATCCCGGGGAGCAGTGGGTCATCAACCAGCAGATCAACACCAACGTCATCGAGTGGTGGTGGAAATCCCAGCCGCAGGCGAAGCTGATCTGCATGGGGACAAGCTGCGCCTACGCCCCCGACATGGAATTGAAGGAGGAGAACTACCTTGTCGGGACCCCGATCGAAAGCCTGTTCACCTACGCGATGACGAAGCGGATGCTCTATGCGGGTCTGCTCGCGTTGAACAGGCAGTTCGGTCTCAAATACCTTTGCCTTGTTCCGTCGACGCTATACGGGCCTGGATATCATACCGACGGCCGGCAGATGCACTTCATCTTCGACCTGATACGCAAAATCCTCAGGGGGAAGCTGTACGGTGAACCGGTAGTCCTGTGGGGGGACGGGCATCAGCGCAGGGAGCTGGTGTTCATCGACGATTTCGTGGACATCATGATCAAGCTGACCGGGCAGGAAGAGAACCGGCTGATCAACATAGGCGCAGGCGAGGAGTTCACCATCCGCCGGTTCGCGGAGATCATATGCGTCAAGGCCGGGTACGACGTTTCCAGGATACGATACGATGCATCCCGCTACGTTGGGGCGAAGTCCAAATGCCTTGACGTGACGCTGCTGAAGAATCTTTTGCCGGGCATCGAACTTACGCCCCTCGAATACGGGATAGGAAAAACCGTCGAATGGTTCACGAAGGCCATGAAATGAGCGATGGGCATCTTTCGAATCTGGTATACCCGGAAACCGCGCTGAAAGACGGGAAGTTCGTATTCCCGGATTCGGTGAAAATCGTCAGGATCGATGTGGGTCTTTCGACCCACGCTTCCCACAGCGCATGGTTTCTCGATCTCCATAAAGACCGCGGGTCCATCGGCATCGAGGCGGACCCGAGGTGTTACGACGAGCTGATTCACGGGTCCGAACTGCTCCCTGAAGTGAAGCGGCTGGTCATCGACGGGCAGCTCATAAGGCACAACGGCGTGAACGTGGCCACTCTCGGTTCCAGGTTCATACTCGTGAGGTGCGCCATAAGCGATGTCCGTAGATACGCCAGTTTGCCTTTTTACCTCACCGACGCCCAGTTGGCCGGAGAGAACAGGCAGTACAAGGTGTTCGGCACCTCCTCGCTTCACGTCCCCTCCGAATCGCACCCTTCCGGCGGGTACCGAGTGGCGGACGTGCCGGCGATCCCGTTGAGCGAGATCATCGCCGCCGTCCCCGACCGGTTCGAATTCATCGAGGAAATCAAGGTGGATACCGAAGGCCACGATTTCAACGTGTTGGTGAGCGCAGGCGAATCGATACGAAAAGCGGTTTACGTTACGGTCGAGTCCGGCAGGACGGCCCCGAAGCACCACCACGGGATCGACGTTGATTCGACCAATTCAACCCGGTCCTTGATCGAACGACACATGGAAAACATGGGATTCCGGGTCGATTTCGAGGATTCGACGGATCAGCGGTATATCAATATTCGGCTGGAAAAGCTCGTCAGGCGTTACGGTCTCGATACGGAAGGTGACCCGTTGATCCTGGGGAAGAAATCGTCGCGGTGGAAACGGATTCGATTCAAGGGGAAGAGATTCCTGCGCGGCATCGGGCGGGCTTGAGCCGCCCGCGCGGGATACGGAGCCGGTTCAGATCCAGAAATGGAAAAAGTTTTCGATCCTGTCGATCCGGTAGCCGCACTTTTCGTATAGCCTGCAAGCCGGAACGTTTTCCCCCTGCGTCACGACCTGTGCGAGCCGGTATCCCTTCCCGCGGGCCCACACCTGGGCGGCGCGGACGAGGGAAACCCCGACATTTCTCCCCTGCATGCCGGTCGCAACCGCGAGCAGCCCGATATCGCCGCGTCCCTGTTTTTCTCCGAGAGTAACCATCCCGGCAATGATGCCCGAGCCGCGGATCACCAGGACGGAGTCGGCAATGTTCCGGTTCACGGAGTTGCGGATCCACATTTTGTACAACTCGGCGCATTTCCCCTCGGGCATCCTGGGGTCGGCCTTGAAACGGGAGTAGGTCCCCGCCCGGATCGCAAGGGCTTCCAGTTCGCCGCACGGGACCGGAGCGCCGTATTCCTCCGCGATCCAATCCTTCCCTGCGACAGG
>JACRCO010000074.1 GCA_016218975.1 Deltaproteobacteria bacterium | reverse complement strand
TCATCGGGGGTGTCCGTATAGGCCGAGACGACGATGAATTCCACCCCCTTCGGAGACAGCTCCTTCGACAGTTCGACAAGATCCTTTATCTGGTCGCGCGAACGGTCCTGCGCCAGTTTAACGAACGACACCACGGTGATTTTTCCCGAGCCGGGCGTGAAAGCGATTTCCTTGCCCCCGGAATCCTTCAGGGTGAACGGAATCGCCGGGGAGCCTTCCTTGACGTTCCGGAACGCCGATCCCGTGCCCGGAACCGTCGAGAGGAACAGCGTCAACATCACCGTGAATGCGTACAGCGGAACGCGATATCGGAGCCGGCTCACGGCCTCCTCCTACTCGTACTTCACGGGGCTTACGCGGTTGTAGTCCTTCGGCTTGTGGCAGGCGACGATGCAATTGCCGCCGTTCGTCGTCTTCGTGTACTGGATCGGAAGCATCCATGCCTTGCCGAACGGCACTTCCTTCCGGATGTGCTTGTCCTGGTCGCCCGCGTGGACCTCGTGGCACGCCTTGCAGGAACGCCCCTTCTCCTTGTTCACGTGGAGGAAGTGCATGTTCACGTCGCCGTTGCGGAAGCCAGTGAGCTTCATCGTGATCTTGTCGAGGGCGATGTCCTTGTTGTGGCAGTCGAAGCAGATGGCGTAGGACTCGGTCGCGTACGGCTTGTAGAACTCCGCCGGGAAGTACTTCTTCAGGATCAGCGGGTTCTTGCTCCCGTGCGGGTCGTGGCAGGCGTAGCAGTCGTTCTGCTGCACCGGCCCGTGCAGGTTCTTCGCCGCGCGCACCTTCCCGCCCATGTCCTTGTGGCAGGTGTAGCAGATGTCCTTGGTGTGCGCCTTAAGCTGCCGCGGGAAATCGGAGGAGTGCGGCGTATGGCATGCAGTGCAGGGCGATTTCACGAGGACCCCGTGCTTCACGGGCGAGGCGGCGAGCTGCTCGGCCATCTTCTTGTGGCAGCCGAGGCACTGCGCTTTCCCTTCGGTGGAAAGCATGAAGGGCTGGTCGGCGTTATGCGCGTCGTGGCATTTCAGGCACGACTCCTGCGCCGGCTTGTGCGGGTATTTCCGGGTGAACTCGGCCTTGCGGTCCTCGTGGCACAGGAAGCAGGCCTCGTTCCCCTTGCCCACGAGCTGGTGGGGGTTCGGCGAGGAGTGCGGGTTGTGGCACACGTTGCAGTCGCCGGTGGCGACGGGACCGTGCTGGTATTTCTTCACCTGCTGGGTATTCTTGTGGCACATGTAGCAGAGTTCGGCGGTTTTAACTTTTTTGAGCTGCTTGGGCGCGGGAGACTGGTGAGGGTCGTGACAGCCCGTACACTCCCCTTTTCGCACGGGGGTGTGCTTGTACTCGAACCTGTCGACCGGCTGGTGGCATTTCTCGCAAAGGGCCTTGCCGGTCGCCACGAGTTTAAAGTCGGGCTTGCTCCGCGTGGGGTGCCCCTTCTTCCCCTCGCCGTGGCACACCGTGCACTGCATGACGCCGACGGGCCCGTGCACCCAGGCCGCCTTGCCCATCCGGGCGTGGCAGTCTTTCGTCACACAAGCGTCCGCGGCGAGCGACTCGCCGCACCATAGCATCCCTATCCCCAGAACAAGTACGGCCACCCCGATGGAAACGGCCAACTTCCGCATGCGGCACCTCCCTGTCCGTACTGTAAAGGATGACGGCTTTTACGGCTGTGTCATGAACCTCCGTATGAATGCAAACCCGAAAGCACCAGGTTGACGCCCAGGTAGCACATGATCGTCGCGAGGAAACCGACGATCGAGAGAATCGCGGCGCGCTTTCCATGCCAACCGCGTGTGATCCTGGCATGGAGGAACGCGGCGTAAACCAGCCAGACGATCAGCGACCAGGTCTCCTTCGGGTCCCACGACCAGTACGTCCCCCACGCGTAGTTCGCCCACGCGGCACCCGTTATGATCCCTGCGGTCAGGAACGGGAACCCCCAGATGATGGCCTTGTAAACCAACTCGTCCAGCATCTTGCTGTTGGGGAAGAG
>JACRCO010000073.1 GCA_016218975.1 Deltaproteobacteria bacterium | reverse complement strand
TGAGCCCCTGCTCGCGGCGCTGCCCCGTCACCCAGGCGCGCAAACCGGAAAGGGCGCGCTGCAGCGGCTCCACCTTGCGGATCCGGCAGCACTCGTGGCGGTTTTCCAGGCTCTCCCGGAAGGAATAGAGCCCCTTGGTTCTCTCGAGCTCCTCCACGGCCGCCCGGTCCGGGAAGCGCCACTCGATCCGGACGCCGAGCTTCCTGCTCACCGCTTCCGCCGCCATATAGGTCTCTTCGTGCAGCCGCCCCGTGTCCAGGGCGAAGACCCGGGCATCGGGCCGAACCTCCGCCATCATGGCAATGAGAACGATGTCCTCTTTGCTGAAACTGGAGGCGAGCGCGACGTCCGGATGGTATTCGGACAGGGCCCACCGGAGCACCTCTTCCGGAGGCGCCCCCCGGAACCGCGCCCGCAGGCCGTCGAGCCGCTCGACCGGAATTTTCACCAGGCATTTCCCTTCGTCCCGCTCCATGCCATCCTTCCCGTCAGATTTCGTAATCCGGCTTTTGGATCTGCCCGAACCGGGTCCGGGACCACATCCGCTCGTGGAGGTAATAAATGAGAAACTTTACCAGCGAGTCCGCCACTCCCACGGAAATCGCGAAATCCAGGCGCCCCGTCAGGAGGAAGGTGACTCCGGCGGTAGTGAATGTCGCCACCACCCTCCAACTAATCGTTTTGATAAACGTGCGCTTGTGGGTATCCAATATAACCCTATATAAAAAATAGATTATATAGGATTATACGGATGGGCGGCAGGATGTCAAGGATTATTACATAAATCCCATGTAATCAATAGATTACTTCGACCGATAGGCTTTGCCGAGCATGGGCGCATCGTGTCCCAACTCGATCCCCCTTGACTTAGGTATTACTTTTTTTGTTAAATGTAAGGAGAAACCCAAAGGAGAGCAGCATGGCGGAATCAAGCCGACTTACCCGTAAATGCCAGGTGACCGTGCCGAAGGAAATCCGGCGGGCGCTTCGGTTAAAGGCCGGGGATACGGTCCATTTTTCCATCGAGGAAGGAAAGGCCGTGCTCCGTCCTTTGCCCGAAAGTCACGCACGCGCGCTCAAGGGATTGGGCAGGGACGCCTGGCGCTCTCTCGGCGGGGGAGATCGCTTCCTGCGCGGCGAGCGGGATTCCTGGGAATGAGCCCGAAAGTCCCCGTTCGCGTCACTGCGGAGCGCCAGAAGGTTCTGGCGCTGGACACGAATATTTTCATCTATCACTTCGAGGAGAATCCGGCCTATTCCGCGTTTACGGAAGGGTTGTTCGAAAAGATCGAATCCGGGCGTGTGCGGGCGATCACGTCCGCCTTGACGCTCCATGAAATCCTCACCGGGGCGCGCAAGTCCGGGAAGCCCGATCTCGTCTCGCTCTGCCGCAACCTGCTGGGATCGTTTCCGAACCTTTACTTCATTCCGTTCGATGTGAACGTTGCCGACATCGCCTCCGATCTGCGGGCCCGATACGGGCTCCGTACTCCGGACGCGATCCAGGTCGCCACCGCCATCCATCAAAGGGCCGATGCATTCGTGACAAACGATGCGGGACTGCGCAGGATCAAGGAGATCCAGGTGATGCTTGCCCGTGTCGCCGAATAACAACCCCTTCACCGAGAAGATCCGGACGCACTTCACGATGACATCACGTTGATCGATTGCGGGTTGACGGAGTTCGTAGTACCCTCATGGCGTTCCTTTGAAGGAGTGGAGTCATGTACATGACGAACCGGTCAAGTACGTCATCGACACCCACTCCCACCCCGGCCATGCTCTGGGAATTTGACTCCCACCGGAAAATCTATCACGTCAATCATAAATTTCCTCTCTTTCAACCAGTCGTATCCAGCACCTCCCTTATCTTCCTTGCCAGTATTGTCGGGCCGAACGGCTTCTGTAAAAATGGCATCCCGGCGATCAACACAAAGGAATCGTGGATCGCGTTAGCGCTATAACCGCTCATGAAGATCACTTTAAGTCGCGGGTTTTCCTTGTGCATCTCTTCGAACGCTTCCTTCCCCCCTTTCCGCGGCATGACCGCGTCCAGTACGGCGAGAACGATCTCTTTATTCCGCCTGAAAATCTCGATCGCCTCCTCCCCGTTCCGGGCAACGAGAACGTTGTACCCAAGTTCCGTCAATGTCCGCTCGGCAAGTGACCGGATAATTTCCTCGTCTTCCGCCAGAAGGATTGTCTCCATCCCCCCACGCACCATTTCTTCCCTGCGTATCGTAGGGACGGCATCCGGTTGAGCCTCGATGGCGGGGAAATACACCTTGAATGCCGTTCCCTTCCCCGGTTCGCTGTAGAGGTGGATGAATCCGTTGTGCTGCTTGACGATCCCGTACACCATCGCAAGTCCCAGGCCCGTCCCCTTGTCCGGCCCCTTCGTGGTAAAAAACGGTTCAAACACCCGCTCGCAGGTCTTCTCATCCATCCCGACCCCCGTGTCGGAAACCGTAAGCAGGGCATATCTCCCCGTCCTCATGTACGGGTTCTGGCGGACGTACTCCTCCTCCAGATACACGTCCCCGGTTTCGACCGTGAGCCGCCCGCCTTTCGGCATCGCATCCCTGGCGTTCAGACAAAAATTCATGACCACCTGTTCGATCTGTCCGCGATCGGCATGTATGGTCGGAACATTCTTTTCCAGAGATGTTGTTACCTCGATATGTTCGCCCATCAGCTTGCCGATAAGCTTTATCAAATCCGCAAGCAGGGTGCTCAAGTTCAAATTGACAGACTCGATGACTTGGCGGCGGGCGAACGCAAGGAGTTGCCTTGTCAG
>JACRCO010000072.1 GCA_016218975.1 Deltaproteobacteria bacterium | reverse complement strand
GAATTTCTGGAAGGGTGGTACAATCCGCATCGCCGTCACTCCGGGGCGGGAAATCTCTCTCCCATGGAGTACGAAAGACAACATGCCGTCAACGCTTGAGACTCAAGTGCTCAACCGTCCACCAAACCGGGGGAACTCCACATTCATGTGCGCAAGCCCGGTGAATGGGAGGTGCGGGTGTATTTTACTCGATGCACAAGAACGCGTCTTGAAATCAAGGCTGTTTGGCCACAAGACGCCAAGGGCCCGAGGGGTTGGCAGAAATATGAGCTACTCCAAGGCATCGAAAAGAACAAGAGCAAGTTGCTGGAAGAATGGGAACGAAAGGTGTGCACGGGAGGGCGGCCATGACGACAAGTGCGATGACGGTTTTTCTCCAGGACAACCGGTTTGTCACGGCCATTCCCAGGTCCCGGCATGTGAGGATCATCCGTAAGTTCGATCTAGGTATCGCGGAGCGGGCCAAGAATCTCTTCGTGTTTTCTTCTGCTGTCAAACTTCCCCAGGTGGCGGAGTTGGTACAGGAGGCAAACAGCCGTCATCACCTGAAGGCGCTCTTCGTTTGGCAGGACGTGGCCGATTGCCATCTACTGCCCCAGATGATCGCACGTGCCAATCTGAAAGCACTTCGGAACATGGTGGTGCACTCGGAAATCAACATTCCGCGAAGGATAATTAATGCGTGGCTTCTCGGCGCCCAGGAGCAGCTGATTGCGAATGCAACCCTGATTGACGGAAGCAAGATCTTCGTCATCAGTTGCGATGCAGAGACGTTCGAGGTGCCGTTCGAGAGTATTCCGGCTCTCAATCGAATTCCAATCAGAGAGCGCGGCTTGTTCAAGATCGCGGAGGACGGCAGCTACCTCCACTGGCCCAAGCCGGATGTACACATCAATCTTGAAACGATTCATCATGCGCTGAATCCGGAGTTGAGAAAACGGTACGAGCTGGAACGAATCACTCACGACGAAAGATTCGGCACCGCGATTGCCTCATTGCGAAAGAAATATGGCCTAAATCAAACCGATATTCCGGGACTTTCAGACCGGCAGGTGCGGCGGATCGAAAGCGGAGAGCGTCCCTCCTTCGAATCGCTCAAAGTCCTGGCCAAAGCACACGGCAAGGACCTCAACGACTATCTGAACGAAATCTCGGATACGATGACCGAGCAAAAAAGCAAGTGAGTGCACTATCTGCTTATTCCGTCCACAAGAAGGCGCACCACAACAACGCTTTGCAGCTGGCGGCGAGCACCGGACGGCTATGCATCTAGGCGGTGAAATGAACCTTGGCTTGTACAGCAGCGGGCGTTGTGCTTCTCGCTGACACCTCCGCAGCTGAAGCAAATGTTCGGTAGCAAAGATACGCCGTGAGATGGCTACCAAAATTTCTGCGCCGCGCTGAGAATGACTTGCGGAGCGAAAGCTCCGGTACACAGAATCGTGATGCGCCTCGACAAGATCGGAGTACCGTGAACATTGCTACCGATAACCCGATTCGAAAGCCCGAGGATGATGTCCTCGGCCGGGCCAAGGTCGCTCGCTCGTTCGCGGAGCAAGTTCTCTCACTAGATGTAAGTGAAGGTGTGGTCGTTGGCGTCCTTGGCCCCTGGGGTTCGGGGAAGACGTCGTTTGTCAACCTTGCGCGGGCGCACTTGGAAAGCGTCGGCATCGCAATCCTTGACTTCAACCCCTGGATGTTCAGTGGTGCCGAGCAACTCGTCGAATCATTCTTTGTTGAACTCTCTGCACAGCTTAAGGTTCGACCGGGACTCGCTGAAGTTGGCAAGGACATGGAAGACTACGGCGAAACATTCTCTGGCATGGGTTCGCTACCTCTTGTCGGCCCATGGATCGAGCGGGGCCGACTGGCCACGAGGATCCTGGCTAAGATTCTCCAGCGAAGGAAGGAAGGCGTGGGCGTTCGTCGGGCCAAGGTCGAGAAAGCACTTACTGCCCTCGCAAAACCGCTTGTCGTGATACTCGATGACATCGACCGGCTGACCACCTCTGAAATTCGGGACATCTTCAAGCTAGTTCGACTGACCGCAAACTTTGCCAACGTCATTTACATTCTGGCATTCGACCGAGTTCGGGTGGAGAGCGCTCTCGCCGAACAAGGCATTCCTGGCCGTGACTACCTTGAAAAGATCCTCCAGGTGGGCATTGACCTCCCTGCAATGCCACCACACGTGCTGAATAAGCAGATCTTCCAGGCAATCGACAACGCGCTTTCCTCAATCAAGAATACAGGTCCGTTTGACGAGAACGTCTGGCCTGACGTCTTCATGGAAGTCATACGACCACTCCTAAGAAATGTGCGCGACATTCGTCGTTATGCGGCCGCCGTACACGGGACAGTGCAAGACCTGGATGGCCAAGTCGCCCTTGCAGATGTGCTCGCACTCGAAGCCATTCGCGTTTTCCTTCCCGACGTATTCCGCCAAATTCACGGAGCAATAGATGGCCTAGCCAACACCTCTGGCCTCAGCTACGGTACCGGTGGAGATCCACCGCACCTGAAGGAGCAGATTGACCGACTCATCGAAGCTGGAGGCGGTCGCGCAGATGTCGTCCGGGCACTCATTCAACGGTTGTTTCCAGGAGCTCAGCGCCATATTGGTGGTTCACATTATGGCAACGAGTGGAAGGGCCAATGGCTTCGTGAACGACGTATCGCCCATGAGGACATTCTTCGCCTGTACTTAGAGCGTGTCGTCGGTGAGAGCCTCCAAGCGTTCTCCGATGCCGAGCGTGCATGGGCTCTCATGGCCGACCACACGGCCCTTGAAGGTTACCTCCGTTCGCTCGACGCCGACCGCCTGCAGGACATCATTTCATCCTTGGAAGTTTATGAGGAGCAGTTCGCAGCTGAACACGTTGTTCCTGGAAGCGTTGTGCTCCTGAATCTCTTGCCCGAGCTGCCTGAGCGCCAACTTGGAATGATGGACATCGACACCCGCATGGTCGTTACACGAGTTGTCTACCGGCTCGTCCGTTCGCGCAAAGATCCGAACGAGATAGAGGCAGCGGTTCGGGAGATCCTACCTCAACTCAGTACACTTTCTGCCAAGGATCATCTGATCACCATTGTCGGATTCCGCAAAGGAGCGGGGCACAAATTGATTTCTGAGGCTGCAGCAAAGAAGTTTGAGGGGGACTGGCGAGCCGATGTTCGCTCGGCTACTGTTGATACTCTGGCCAAGGAGAGCGAACTCCTCTGGATATTGTTGCAGGCAAAACGAGAAGCAGATCCAGCAGAACCACTCATCGTGATCCCCGACTCGCCTCGCCTGACTCTTGCCCTCTTGCGATCAGCACGTAGCGAGACGCGGAGCCAAACATTCGGAAGTCGAGCCATACGCCGGTCCGCTCGTCTTGCTTGGGATGCACTTATCGAATTGAATGGCAATGAGGATACCCTCCGTGGGCGGATAGAGACACTGAAGGACTCACAACTCGACGGCTTTGACGAGCTACTACAGCTAGCCGAAAAATACCTTGGTGGATGGCGACCTAGAGGGTTCGGCGACGATTAGCACGACATTGCCACGAACCTGGAGCCAATGCCGGCCCCGTGCGGCCAGGGTACTCGGAAGCTGGGCAGGGATGTCGATCCGCAGGGTAATCGAACTGCTCAACAGAACCGCATGATTCTTTCTTCCGCCCACTCCTCGAATCGGCGAAGGGAAGCGCCAAATCCGCAACCCCCGCGCAACCAGAAAGAAGGCGCATCCGGTGCGCCAAAATGGCGCCATGCAACTATACGATTATTATAGGAGAAATGGCGCGCCCTAGAGGATTCGAACCTCTGGCCACTTGATTCGTAGTCAAGTGCTCTATCCAGCTGAGCTAAGGGCGCGTCCGGGAGGAAAATCATAATACTGCAAGGGGTTTCCCGCGTCAACATCGGTTCCAACACATCTGTTCCCGCCAATCACTGGAAACCCCTGTTCTCCAACATAGTCCATTGCCGGCAGCGGATTTACAAGCCATCCCGCTTCTTCTAATCTAAGGAACGGGGCAACCGGCGCCGGTCCTTCCGGACTCATGATTTCATGTTCTTCTCGACCACCTCCATCGTCCTTCGCAACGTGTCCGTGGGGCTGAATTCGATGTATTCGCAGCCGGACTCAACGAACGGGAGATGCCCGGGCGGGGCATAAAAGACATCACCCTCTTTGAATACCTCATCACAGCCGTCATACCGGTAATGCAGGCGTCCCTTCAGTACATATCCCCAGTGCGGGCACTGGCAACGATCTTCGGGCAATCCCTTGAAGAGCGGTGATGGATCGATATCCTTGCATGCTCTCCCCATTTCGGCGGTCATTCCGCCCCAATCCATGTGCTGGAGCACTATCTCCGGTGTGTTCAAAGTAACCGGCAAGTCTTTTTTCGAGCCGCGCATGTCATAAACCCGCATTTCTCACCATGGTTCGTCGCGAGGCGGTGGAGACGGGTATGGCTACAAGGTGTCGCGACCGAGGGCGACGCAGGCGTAGTTTACACTACGTCGAGGAGCCCGACCGAGCGCAACGCAGTAGACATGCCCGTATCCGCCGCAGCAGCAGAAGCATGGTGAGAAATGCGGGTAAACTCCTTTCCGGGTGTCGATCGTTTTCTTTAAGATGTCTTGGCGGCCGGCACCGGACCTTCCGCGGCCGATGAGGGTGATTCGGAAGGTATCCCCCGGGGCGGCTACGGGATTTGCCGCAGCGGGACCGCAAGGCTGAGGAGCCACTCCCCTTCATTGATCATCAGGCGGCGTTCCAGCATTTCGGCTTCCGCCGCGGCGAGCCATCCGGCGGTGATCGCACCCCCCCATATCTCGGTGAGATGGCGGAGACGCCTGCCTCTCGGTTTCCTCGTTTCGCAGAGTAGGTAGAGCGCTGCCTCCGGTCCGGAATATTCGTATCGGACGATTCCATCCTTCCCGCGGGCATCCTCGATTACGATCCGATCGGATTCCTCCCATACGGTCAGCGAGGGCCGGGAACCTCTCACTCTCCATTGCGCCTGCCAGTCGGCGACCTCCTCTTCCAGTTCCTTGTAACTTCCCTCTGGAAGTACACCCCGGTTTTCGGCCTCGAAAAAGTATGCAACCCGGTTCAAGTCGATTTCCGGAGGGTACACACAGGAGTAACTCGCTTCCGGCCGCAACCGTCCGAAACCGTAGTCGCCCGGCCGCTCATGGTATGCACTGAAACGTTCGATACGGATTCGGGCGACCTTGTCGGGAGGCGGCAAATGGCGGAGCGCACGGATCCGGTCCGCCTGCAGGGCGTAGTCTCCTGCCTCCTCACCCGGGATTCCGGTCAGGAGGTTCCAATAGACGTTCATCGAATGATAACGCGCCCATTTCAGCAGTTCGACATTGGCCAGGCCGGTCACGCCTTTTTTCATCAACCGCAGCAACCGGCTGCTGAAACTTTCTATTCCCGGCTGGATCGTCGACACCCCCGCGGCCTTTAGTTTCCGGAGCTGCTCCCGCGTGAGATCCGCCTTCACCTCGTAAGTTATCTCAAAGCCGTCCCTTGCCTCTGCAAGCTCCGCGCAGATCTCATCCCGAAACCGCGCCCCCAGTACATTGTCGACCGCAACGAATTTTCGCCGTCCATGCCTGTCCGAAAGCCGCCTGAGCTCCCGTATCGCCTGCGCACCCGGCTTCGCCCGGAACTTCATGGTTTCAGGCCGCAGGCCGCAGAAGGCGCATCGGCTCTTTTCCCCCCACCAGCAGCCGCGCGATCCCTCGAACGCCAGTCGAATTTCCTCCGAATGCTCCCATTCCCCGAACATCCCGAGACGTTCGGCAAGATGGAAAAAATCATCGTAGTCCGGAACGGGCGAGCCGCCCATGTCTTCGACGAGCGGAGCCGGTCCCCCGAACATGACTTCGCCTCCCCGGCGCACCGCCAACCCGGGAGCCGGTTCGGGCGGACGGCCGGCCAGCACCCGCTCGACGAACCGGGGAAAGGACTCATCCGCTTCCCCGGCAAATCCCGCGTCGATCCACGGGAAGGCGCGCATGTATTCCGATCCCATCGGATGATCGAAGTTGGCGCCGCCGAAGACGATCCGCACTTGGGGGAACCGCTCCTTGATCCGCCGCGCCAGGGCCGCAGCCGCTGTGTTCTGCTGGAAGGATGAGGCGAATCCCACGATCGAGTAACGGTCCCACGGCAGAAGGTTCCCGCAAAGGTCGATGTATTCAGGCGCCAGCCGCTGCCGGATATGCAGAAGGTCCTCGCCGGACCATCCCACCCTCGGCAACAGCTTCGAAAGTTCCGCGGAGAATCTATCGATAAATTCACGATCGTCGCCTCGCGGGCCGAAGGCGGCCCGGGCGAACAGCCATTCCCCCAGCATCGGCACGGAAACGTTCGAGAGGATGTGGAAACTCGTGTATCCCAAATCCCGCGCAAACGGCAGGTTGAGATAGCAAACGTCGGAAGCGATCCCCCGGGACGAGAGCAGCGCCTTCAGGAGCCCCAATTGGAGCGAGGGCATGATGGGTGAGGAAAACGGCATCGAGATGAGCGCGACTTTCGCACCCCGGCCTTCCCGCGGAACGGCGGCCGCCACTCCTTCCGGGTCGATCTCTTTCGGCAGGGGTATTGCTCTCACCCGCTATCCCGGCCGCTATGCGGGGATTTTCCGCCGGAGAGACGAATAGTACGCCTTCAGGGTCTGGGCGATGTATTCCTTGTTCTGGAGGCAGTATGGCTCGAAGATCGAACCGCCGTGGATCCTCGCCCGGGTAGGGCACCCACCCCCGCAAAAAAACGCCACCGAACATTGGAGGCATTCGGGAATATTGAGAAGGTGCCGCCTTGTGTGCGTTTTTTTTATCGGAAAGAATTTCACGTTCCCGCCGGAAATCTCGCCGATGCGCCGCTCCTTGTGCCCGGCTTCCTCGAAACAATCGTAGATGTCCCCCATCGGGTCGACGATGAAAACGTCGTCGGTTCCGACGGAGCAATATCTCGTCCTTGGAAGGAATTTCAATCCTTCCATTTTCAGGACGTCGCCCAGGAAATCGAGATTCAGGGACGGAGGTCTTCGGGTCTTGGCGGCGACTTCGTGGAAGATGCGGCGAAACAGGTCGAATTCCGCGGGAGACCCGTATTTCTCCTGGAACGTGTTGATCGGGGCGAAATACGTTTCGACGTTCGGATGCGTCAATATCTTCGCCCTGTCGAGATACTCCACGAGTTTCGCGGTCGATTCCATCTTTCCGGGATGTGTGTGGACGCGTATGAATACGTTCACTTTCAGCCGCATCAACCGGCGGACCGCCCGGATGATGCCTTCGTACGTCGGCTTCCCCGATCCGAACGTCCTGCGTTTGTCATGGTGAAGCCGGTCGCCGTCGAGCACCACCTGGACGTTCCCGATTTTCCCCGTTTCCGGCCCTATGAATTCCTCCATTTCCCGAATCGAGAGGCCGTTGGTCGCCACCGCGGCCTTGATCGAATGCTTCCCGGCGTATCGCAGTATCCTTGCGATCGTGGCGCGGTTCCCCGGAAGAAGCGGCTCACCGCCGAAAAACAGGAAAATCAGATTTTTCCTTGGCACGCCCGGAAACAGGCGAGGCAAATGGCGGGAAAGGACCTCTTCCGCGAATTTCTCGCTCATGGCGGGAACGCGGGATGTCGCGGCCAGGGATTTCTGGTAGCAATAGGCGCAGGAAAGGTTGCAGTCGTAAGTCAGGACGAAACTGAGCGTGCCTTTTTTCCGCTTCCTGCCGAGTTCAGCCTCTTTTTCCACGACGTAACGTACGCGTTTCCGGAATTCCGCGAGCTCGCGGCGCCGGGACCATGCGGTCAGATGCCCCCGTTTCAGCAGGTGCGATTTCTCGCCTGGCGAAAGGAACGAAAGATCGAGCGGGGTGGCGGGATCGGTCAGGCGGTCGGCATACACCGTGGGGACAAGGTCGATGCACAGGGTCGCTCCGTGAAACAGGAGCGACGTCCCGTCACCGATATCGACCCGGTTCAGATAGCTGCTTGCGCGGATTCCGCTGTGTCGTGCCGGTCTTATCCCCGGACTGCGCACAGACAGTTGCACCCCGAGGGGAACGATTCCGGCTCCTGTCCCTTGGGCGGGGCGCTTTTGTTATCCATCTCGGGCGCGCCGCCGCGCAAGTTCAGCGGGGTGATTTTCCCGGTGTCCGAACCGGTTTTTCCGGGGGTCTGCGATCCTTCGGCGGCGGGCGGTGTGTTGGTTGCCGGATTCTTGTCTGGCTCCGCGGCGCCTGCTCCCGTCGTGCCGGCAAGGGCTATCGCTGCCGATACCGACAGGACCTTCGCGAGTCGTGATTTTTTCATCCTGCCCTCCTACCCGGAATCGCCCGTATGACGTTCGATACGGTACGCATTATCGACTGGCTCATTATGGCGACCCCATCATGCAGTGTCAACAACCGCCCGCGAAAGCCGACGCCCGCACCGGCCCGCCGGTTTCCGCCGGGCAGACCGTGTTATCGGCGTATAGCGGCCGATGCGGTTCGCCTGTAATATGGGATAGGCACGGCCTTGACGAAGACATCTTCCAATACCTTTCGCCGTATCGTCGCGGCGGCGTTCCTTGCGCTGGCCGTCGCCTGCACCGCTCTCGCGAAAGACCCATCCCCCCAGGACCGGATCTACCGGCACAAGGCATCGCCTGCGGAAACCGGCGAACGAAAAAAGGAAGCGGATCTCCATGCATCACGTGCCAGGGAAGCCTTTCTCCAGGGACGCTACGGAGACGTGATTTCCGCCGGAACCTCCGCACTCGAGATCTACACTTCCATAGGGGACGATGCGGGGGAGATGAAAGTCCTTCACGACCTTGGCCGAGCGCACAGGAAAATGGCCGACTACACGGAGGCCGAACGATTGCATCAGCGCGCGCTCGACCTGGCGCAGCGGGGAGGAGACCGTTCGATGCATGGGACGGCGCTCATCGACATAGGCGACGTCCGGGAGCGAAGGAAGGACCACCCCGGCGCTCTCTCCTTCTACAGAAAGGCGCTGGAGATCCTCCGGCTTCCCGAGGACTGGAAGGAAGCAGGCCGGGCATTGCGCCAGATCGGCGATATCCAGGTCGTCCGGGGCGATTTCGAGGAAGCCTATGACGCATACGGGAGTGCGCTTCGGTACGCTGGGGAGGGGCATGATCCTTCGGCCATAGCCGAGAGCAGGGATTACACGGGCTATTTCTTCCGGCAGATGGGGGATTACGAAAAGGCCGCGGACCTCCACCGGCGCACCTTGGAGGCTGCCGCCGAAATTCCGGATACGCAGGAACGGTCCCGTTGCCGCGCCCGGGCGCTGAATCACCTTGGCCTTTGCACCGCGAGGCTCGCCTCCGTCGCGGCTGCGGACGGGGACCTGAAGACCGCGGCAAAACGGTACCGGGAAGCGGCAAGCCTCGAAGAGGAGGCGCTACGGGAGGCCCGATCCGCAAGCGACCGATGGCGTCAGGGATACGTCCTGCGCGCGTCGGCGCAGATTCATCGGGAACTCGGCGAACTTTCTCCCGGGACGGATGCCTCACGGGATTTCGCCGTATCCCTCGCGCGCGCCGGCGAGGCGATCGCCCTCGCGGCCGAGATGAAGGAGAAGGAATGGCAAGGCCTGGGACTCCACCAGAAAGCGATAGCTCTCGCGCTCCTGGGGCGGCATGAGGAGGGGTTGGCGTCTCTCCGCGAAGCGATCGGTTTATGGAACGCTTCCGGGGACCTTCAGGGGATGGGGCAGGCCTGGCAGCTGATCGCCCACCGCATCCACGAAGCCCGGGGAAAGCTTCCCGAGGCGCTCGATGCCTACGGGAAAGCGCTCGAGACTTTCGAACGGATCCGGGCATTCGAGCACATTTCGGCGATCCACCTGGGCCGGGGGGCCATCTTCGAGAGGCGAGGGGAACTCGCGAAGGCGAAAGATTCATACATGGCATCGATCGAAGCCCTCGAGTCGGTACGGAGCCGCCTGACGTCCGAGGAGCACAAGATCGCCTTCTTCGAACGGCGCCAGGGACCCTACGATGCGCTTATCTCCCTCCTGGCGCGAATGCACCGCGAGGGAGGCCGGCGGGAGGACGGCGCTTTGGCCCTCCATATCTCCGAGCGCGCGCGGGAAAGGACCATGCTGGACCTCATCCGGGGGGCGAGCGGCCTTATCCGCGGAGGGGTCGATGCGGCAACTCTCGCCCGGGAGGCAGATATCCGTTCCGGAATCCGCTCCCTGTCGGGAGAACTCCTTCGTGAGCGCGACCCGAAAAAAAGCGATGCCATGAAAACTGACCTCGACCGCCTCCTCGTGGAGCGGAATGCATTTCTCCGGGAACTGGAGGGGAAGTATCCTGCCTACGCCCGCCTCAAGAATCCGCGGCCCCTGGAAATGGAGGAGATCCGCAGCAGGACGCTGGGCGAAGGGGTGCGGCTGCTGGAGTACTTTGTCGGTGAGCGCGGCACGTTTCTCTTCGTCGTCTCCCGCGAGGGTCTCGAGGTTCTGCATCCGATCCCGATCGGAAAACGGGAGCTCGCAGCGAAGGTGGAAGCGCTCAGAAGTCCCTTCGAGCAGATCAAGACCGGCGGGAACATTCAGGATCTTGAGAAGTTCGACCTTGCCCTGGCCCGCGATCTCTACGGACTTCTCCTTGCGCCGGTGGAAAAGCATGTCCGCGGGGCATCCGGTATCGTCATCGTGCCGCACGGCCCTCTTTATCATCTCCCGTTCGAATTGCTCGTCCGCGACCTCGATGCGCGGCCAATGCCCGAAGGAATCGTCTTCGGGAGGTTCGAAACGCCCCGATACGCCGTCGAAGCGCTGCCTCCCGTCGCCTACGGGCTATCGGCGAGCCTGCTCGATCCGGGATTGCGCAGAACGGGGGACGGCGCGCCGAAGGGAACGCTGATAGCCTTCGGGAATCCGACCCCGGAACGAGCGGACGGGAAGCGCCGCGGCGTGCGGATGCGCAGGGGACATCGGATCATGATGCCGGGGCTTCCGTTCGCGGAACGGGAGGCACGTGCCGTCGCGTCCCTATACGACGGCGGGACGAAAGTCTACCTGGGAATGGATGCGACGAAGGCGCGGTTCCTCTCCGAGGCGGGCGGCTACCGGTCGGTGATCCTGTCGACGCACGGAATTCTCGACGAGAGGGATCCGATGTTTTCCGGCCTCGTCTTCGCTCCGCGGCCGGGAGAAGAGGACGGTTCCCTTCTCGAAACCCACGAGATCTTCAATATCCGCCTCAACGCCGACCTGGTGACGCTGAGCGCCTGCGAGGCGGGGCTGGGCAGGATACGCGACGGCGAAGGGCTGATCGGGATGGGGCAGGCTTTCATCTACGCGGGGGCATCGTCCCTCGTGGTGAGCCTCTGGAGCGTCTACGACCGCTCCACGTCGCAGCTGATCACGGGGTTCCACGAAGGGGTGCGCGTCGATCCCTCAAGGAAGGCCCATGCGCTCCGTGAGAGCAAACTCGAGACGATCCGGAAGCGGGAGCGGCTGGAATCCGGGCACGTCCTCTCTTATGCCCATCCGTTCTTCTGGGCGCCTTTCGTCCTCTTCCGCGGCCCCTGACCGCCGCCGCAGGCCTACGCTTCCGCCCAGTCCTCCTGGAGCACGTCTCCCTGCAGGCTCACGACCACCAACCGCACGGGAACTTTCCGCTCGCTTTTCCTGACCGCCGCCAGAGTGATCCCGAGGAGCCCCCGGCAGCAGGGAACCTGCATGACGATCACCGTGAGCGTGTTTATCTTCGCCTCCTCGCAAAGCGCCTTGATCTTCTCGATGTACATTTCCTGGTCCGAGTCCAGCTTCGGGCAGGCGATCGCGAGCGACTTCCCTTTCAGGTAGTCCGCATGGAAATTCCCCATGGCGAAGGGGACGCAGTCCGCAGCCAGCAGCACGTCCGCCCCCTGGAAGTAGGGAGCTGCCGGAGAAACCAGGTGGAGCTGGATCGGCCACTGACGGAGCTGCGAAGCGACCCTTCCCGCCGGCGCGCTTTCCTGCTGATCATCCTTCCCGAACTCGAACGTGCGTGAACCGGGACATCCTTGAAATCCGCTCATCTTGCCACCTCCGCGCTTCTTGCGCCCAATGTGTTTTCCAGATCGATGACGAACGACTCGTATCGTTTCCCGCTTTCCTCGAAATTCGCGTCCACCTCGCGGAACCTGGAGTACAACTCCCCCACCTCCCGCGTGGAAAGGATGCGATCCATCCACGGGTACAGGATCCCGTCTTCCTTCTTGATGTGCTCGGTCAGCACCTCCGAATAGCGATGAAATCCATCGGCGACCTTTTCGCCATCCCCGCGTTCCAACGCTTCGAATACCTCGCGGACGCAGGCCCTGCCTCTCCTGTGGTCCTCGTGCATGACCTTGAGTATGTCCAGCCCCTGGTCGAAACGTGCGAAGAGGATGTCCTCCTCCTTGGCATGGTGGAACCTGTCCGCGTAGGAACGGATGAAGTCGACGCATGCGATTATCCGCTCCCGTCCGCTTTCCGATGCGATGTCCGTCGCTTCGACCAGCGCCGGTACAAGGCCGATGAATTTCTTGATCAGCACGTGCTCGTCCACCAGGAGTTTCATCGGCGGGGAATATGCGATTTTCCCTTGCCGCGCATCGGATCCGCGCTTTCTCGCCGGACGTTCGATCGGCTTCCCGGGCGAAACGACGGCCGCAATCCTTATCATCAGGATTTCCTCGTTCTCGGGGGACAGGTTGTGTATCTCAAGGATGTCGCCCAGTGCACATGTCCCCACGCTGCAGGGGACGCATCCTATGCCGTACTCGTCCAGGATATTTCCCACCTTCGGATATCTTCCGATCAATTCCTTGATCGGCGTTTGCAGGCTGGTTCCCATCGGCTCTCCCTCCTTTTCGCGCCATTATCGCGGAGGCGGCGATCCGGGTCCTTGATGAAGGTCAATTCGCCCGGAATATCAGGGGTCGCGTAAATTTCCCAGCCGGGTCAATTGGTTGATACGCGTGTCCCGTTAAAGAAAGTGCGCTGAAAAACCGAAATGATTTCCGGGGGTGAAGGAAGAAACCGTGTCCGGAAATGCGGGTGCCATGCCGGCGGGGGGATGCATAAGTCCGGCAATCGAAAATCTGCTGCTGTCGGCGGCAAGAACCAAGTACTGGGCCGTTCTGTACGGCACCGGGCATCCCACAACGGCGGACCGGATCACGGAGTTTCATACCGCCCTGTCATCCTGGCTGGCGGAGGCGGAGGGCAACCGGCTGCTCCTGGGGGTAGTCCGGGAGAAATTCCTTTATCTGAACGAGTTTTACGGAAAAGGGAACAAACTGGTCCGCAGCCTGACCGAGCATCTTTACCTGCTCGGCGTCGCGACCATCTCTTTCGGACCGCAGGTTCCTGTTTCCGAGCTCATCATCTTCTTCGAATTCCTCCACCGGAACAGCGGGGAGAAACCGGGCGAACCGTTCGAGAAACATCTCCAACGGTCCGGCGTGAACGGAATTTCCATCAACCCATACAATTACAAGGAGTTGCTTTCCCGGCAAACCGTCGCATGCGACGGTGCCAAGGTAAAGGATCCCGGGCGGGAAGACTTCCTTTTGAAATCTCTTCTTACGTCGAATTTCGCCGACGACGAGGATGCGGAACGGAAAGTCATCGAGGAAATCGTCAACTTCCCCGAGTTGATATCGCTCATCATCGAGCGTGCCGATTCGTCCGAACGCGCCGGGAACTCCCGGCCGGGTCGCCCTGCGGCGAACACGGCCCAAGGGATCTCCGCCGAAGTGCTTCGACGCCTGTTCACCCGCCTTGGCGGCGTCCTGCGCGATCTTCCGGAGGACCGAAGAAAAGAGATCGTCACGTTCCTGGAAGCCGGGATCGAATCCGCCGGGGACGCGAGGAAAATAGCCGAAGACCCGCTCGGCCTTTTCATCGCCCGATCGCTGACCGACGACTGCACCGGCGAGGAATTCCTGGATCTTATGGGAACAGTCCTCTCGCTGGAGCAAAAAAGCACGGGGCGCTTCCGGAAGATTTTCGAGACACTGGCGGTAAAACGTGACGCGTCCGATTCGCTGATGCCCGCACTGTCAGGCAGGCTCAAGGAGAGCATAAAATCGCGGGACTACTATTCGCTCAAGACGTGGGAAACCGTCGAGCAATTGCTGCTCTCCCGGTCCGACGACAAGTACGTCGCGAAGGACCATGCGCGTTTCCTCGAGCGCATTTCGTCGGACGATTTCAAAAACGGCGCGAGGACGCCGCTGTTTTCCCCCGACTCCCTACTCCTTGCCACCCTCTCGCCCGAAGAGCGATACCGGAAAACCGTCCTCATCCTGCTGGACATCCTGAAGACGGCGGAAGAGGAAGAAGTGTATACCGACCTTCTCCGCGAGTTCCGGATGATCGTTCCGAATCTCCTCTCGCGCAACGAAATCCATCTGCTGCGGGACGTTCTCTTCGGCCTGGATGACATATCCAGACAGGTCGACGCGGGAAGGAACAGGGCGATCCAGGAAATCATCCAGAAAACGGACTTCGGACACCTCATCGACTTTCAGCTCTCCGGCCCCCATACGCCGGACCCGTCCGGCGCCATCTTCTCCATACTTTCCAGGTTCGGGTGGATGACGACGCTTCCGGTGCTCGACCGCCTCCTTGGCGAACCCAGCCAATCGCGGCGCCGCATGCTGCTCAAGATCGCCGTTGCGATCGGACCGGCGGCGATGCCGTTTTTACGGGACAGGCTGTCCCATTCCAAGTGGTTCTTCGTCCGCAACATCTGCTACATCATGGGGGAGATGCGCGACCGCCAGGCCGTGCCGGGTTTGCTGGGGGCCACCAGGCATGCGGACCGCCGGGTGCGGCGCGAGGCGATCGTCGCGCTCGGAAAACTGAACGTCCCCGAAGCGGTGCCGCAGATCGGGAAGATTCTTCTCGACGGAAACCTTTTTTCGTCCTCGGAGGACGATACCGTCCGGATCGCGGCCGCCAACGCCCTTTTCATGATCGGCGGAACGGAGGCGCTGTCCTACATACACCGCGGGAGCCGTTCGATGCGGACCGCCGTGCGCGATTACTGCAGGCAGCTCAAGTCCAGCCAGGGAGCCACCGGATGATCGATAAGGAATACCTCTTCCAGGTGATCCTGAACCTGGGGCAGTGTCTCCAGGCCGCGCGCATCTATCCCGATCACCATAACCGGTTCCAGGCCCCGTTGTCCCGGCTGCACGCACGGATCCTGCGGACGACGGCCGCGCTCGGGACGTTGCATATCGGCGTACTGGGCGACCAATTCATCATCGGTAATACCCCCTACCTCGACATGGACAAGATGTTCCCGCGAAAACTGCTTCGCGAGCTTCGCGACAGGGGAATCGAGAAGATATCCATCCGGGACGGCCTGACCTACGGAGAACTCAAGCAGTTCATCCTGTTTCTCGCCGACGCCGCCGAACAACCCGGGGACCGCAAGTGGGAATGCATCTCCTACGGTACCATACAGACATTCGAAGATGCGGCGGGTATGTCGGGGCTCGCTTACACGTTGCCGCGTAACCATATCCTCTACGGCGCGACGAATGTCCTGAAAGACGTCCTGTCCTCCCTCACCAAGGGAAAGGGAAGCGCTTCACTCAAGGACGGAAGGGAGATCGTGGCGAATGTGATGAAGGGGCTTCACCAGGACGATTTCCTCATCTCGCGGCTATTGCGCCTTCAATCCCACGACGATTACACCGTGACGCATTCGCTCAACGTATGCGCGATGGTCCTGGCCCAGGCGATGCGCATCGGAGTCCCCGACGGCACGATACACGAGTTGGGGCTCGCGGCCATGCTGCACGACGTGGGGAAGGAGATGATCCCGCTGGAAATCCTTCAGAAACCCGGCAAGATCAGCCCCGAGGAATTCCAGCGGATCGCCGAGCACCCCGTCACCGGCGCCGCTCTGCTGAGGAAGATCGACTGCGGATCGGAACTGCCGATGATCGTCTGTTTCGAGCACCACGTAAAGTATAATTTCACCGGGTATCCGAAAATATCCTACGGAGGTCCCCTGAACATCGCCTCCTACATGACCCAGATTGCGGACGTCTACGACGCGCTGCGCACGAACCGGCCGTATCGGCGGAGCCTGGACGTAGAAACGGCCATGGAGATCATGAGGGACGGGAGAGGGAAGGAGTTCGAGCCGGCCCTGTTCGACAATTTCATTGAATCCCTCGTGCTGGCGGAAAGTTCCGAAGACCCGACCGAAGGCCTGACCCGAACCGCGGATGAAAGCGCTGTCCCGTCATCGTCTCCCGCACCGGTGAATTGATCCGAAATGCCGGAAGGGCCTCGCAGGTTGCAAACACGGACCAGGCGCCCCGGTTCCCGGCTGCTCCTTGCCGCCGCCCTCGTCGCCGGAATCGCGGCCGCGCTCTTTCTCGGCGCTTCCATCCCGGAAATGGCCGCCGGAGCAGCAGGGATCGCATCGCGGACCGTCCGCCTCGGCCTGAAAATCATCGGCGTTATCGTCGCCCTTCCGGTCATCTTCTATCTTGTCGAGCGCTGGTTCCTTTCCCGCTCCCGCCGCCGGGACGATTAAGGGTTAACCCACATTTCCCGGCATGGTATTGGATTCGAGGCAGTCCGAACTTTACTTCGGCGTGAGCATGAGGCGCGCCTCGGCATTCGCGTCGATCTCCCCCCTGTCCGTCCAGGCCGGGTGGGTCTTTCCCGCCAGCCACAGGGGATTCTGGTCCCTGTAGTGGCGCTCGAAGAAATGGCCCGAGGCGCCGGTGGTGACTACCGACCGGGCCGACGCCCGGAAACCGAGCGGTACCACCTGTCGCATGGAGGGACCGACCACTACCGAGAAATCCGTCCCCCGGCGGAATTCCTGCTTGAAGACGGTCCTTCCGTCGCCCGGAACAGGCAGCGGACCGATATTGAACCAGCGTTCGAGATACTTCGATTTTCCGAACGGGTGTTCGAAGGTGACCCGGTGCAGGCGGCCCCACATCCACGTAGACCGGGCGCCGCCGAGCTTCTCTTTAAGGAAATTCATCGCCGACAGAAGGGCTCGCGCCACTGCGTCTTCGAGGGAATCCTTCCTTGAAGCGGCCGTATTTTCGAGAAAAGCGGAATCTCCCCGCTCGATCACCCGGTCCATCGCGTTCCATGCCAGGCGCGAGGAACGGGAAAAGTCCTCGTAAAGATCCGCCCCCAGTCCTCCCCGGAATACGCTTTCGACGAGCTTCTCGTAGAATACTTCATAAAGCAGCGCGCCCCTGCTGTCGGTGCCGGCCGCGAGGTCCCATTCGGAGAGGATCATCGCTGCTTCGCGGAAGGCGGGAGACTCGGCCTCACGTTTTTTGGCGACCTGGATCGCCAGCGCCACCACGTCCGCCGCCTCCGGCAGGAGGACGTCGCTCTGCATACGTTCGAACGCCTCCGGCGTGAACTTCTCCTTCGACCGAAGCAATCCCTCGATCCGCTTTCCGCGGTCGGGAGGCTCGTAGAGGCGGGAGAGGTAATGCCGGTACTTTTTCCCCGCGGGGGGGAAGTTGGCCGCGGCGACGAACCCTTCAGGAGGGTTCCAGGTCTTCGGATTTTCCGAAAACGGCACGTACCCTTTCCAGTCCCATTCGCCCGAGTCGCCGGGCACCGGAAGCAGGCGGCTCCCGCCCTTTCTGACGGGGATTCTCCCGGCCGTCACCGCGCCGATGTTGCCCGCGGTATCGGCGTACACGATGTTCTGCGCCGGATGGGGAAAACCGGACACCGCAGCGAGGAATTCTTCCCGGTTCCGGGCACGGTTCAAAGCGTACAGTGAACCGACCAGGTCCCCGCCGTCGTACCCGATCCAACGGAACGAAAGTGCGGCCGAGATCCCCGGCAATATCGGGGAAAGGATCGGCCCGTGCGGAGTCTCCCGCACGGTGACGATCTCCTCCTTCCCGTCCTTTATCCGTATCTTCTCCACGCGGCGCGCAATGGCCACCCACTTCTTCCGGTACATCACGCTTTCTCCGTCCACCTTCTCCACGAAGAAATCGGCGTCGTCCAGCATCGCGTTGGTGAAGCCCCAGGCGATCTTCGGATTGTGCCCGATCACCACGCCGGGGGCGCCGGGGAACGACACTCCGTAGACGTCCACGCCCGGAGCCGCGAGATGCACCTCGTACCAGAGGGAAGGGCAGGGGAGCATCAAGTGGGGATCGCCGGCGAGGATCGGGCTGCCGGTGGCGCTCTTTCTCCCCGAGACGGCCCAGGCGTTCGACCCGCCGCAGCGGGGAATCTCCCCAAGCGTCTCGCGGAGGGAGGCCAGCCCCTCCGGGAGAATCTCCGGCGGCTCCGGCCGCATGGCGGCCGCAGGTCCGAATGAAGTCTCCATCACCGGGGAGTCGCCGGGTACCCGGGGAAGGAGTTCCTCGAACTTCGCCGGGGGAAGCCGGAGGGACATTTTGTACAAGGATGCCTCTTCGGCCCACTGCGCAAGCCCGAACGACTTGAGAAGGATTCCGGCAGCCACGTCTTCGGGAGAGAACCGCCGGGGGGCGGTTCCGAGGATGCGGAACTCCACGGGCCAGGCGCGGACGGCGGCCATGGAAGCGTTGACCCCCTCGCAGTACGCACGGACGATCTCCTGCGTCTTCGCCGGCCAGGAGGCGAAAAGGGCGGAAGCCCTCGCGCCGAACCCGAGGTGCCGGAAGAGCCGGTCGGCGGGCAGGGCCTTTTCTCCGAATATTTCGGCCAGCTCCCCGCGCGCAAGCCGCCGCTCCGTATCCATCTGGAAGAGCCGGTCCTGCGCGTGGACGAACCCCTGCGCGAAGTAGAGGTCGCGGTCGTTCCGCGCCGTGATATGGGGGATGCCGTACCTGTCCCGGACGATTTCCACGGGAGCGGAGAGCCCCGGAACGGCCAGGGCGCCGTCACGCTGCGGGACGCTGCCCTGGAAGAAGGAGGAACATGAGCAAAGGAAAACCGCGGCGGCAAGCGACAGCGCCGTAACGCGATTCATCTTTGCGCGAACACCCGCGCCTTTATCTTCGCAAGTACGGTCTCGAAGACCTCCCCGGTGTATGTCCGGACGTGGCGGCGCATCTCGATCAGGTAGCGCTCGATCTCGCTCCATTCCCCGGCGATGATCCTCATCTGGTCGTTGTAGGCCTGATCGTACGCCTTCTGCATGCGGTTCTGGAGCGCGGTCCGCTTCGCGCCGTCTTCGGGGTACGCCCTTTTCGGAAGGAACTCGTGGATCGGCTCGAAGATGCGGACGTCTTCCTCTTCGAGATGGAACAGCTCGATGTTGTCGATCATCACGACCTGCTTCCCGGGATCGGCAACGTAGTGGCCGTACCGAAGCGCGGTCCCGACGCAGTCTCCCAGCGCGTCCTGCCGCGCGGCGCCCTCCACCCACCAGTCGCTCTCCTTCAGTATCCGGGAAGGGGGGATGTTTTCGTCCAGGTAGATGTTGATCCCTTCCTCCTTCGGCTTCAGGAGAACCTCCTCGCCCTGGGGGCTCAAATGGTACACCACGGGAAGGGCGGGCAAACCTACAAGCCCGGGCAGCCCCGCGTACACGTATTCCCCGACGCAGCCGAAGCGGGAGAGGTAGATCCGGTATTTTTTCCCGGCGCCGTCCTTTATGGTGAACAGCGTGTCCTTGTGCACCTTTTCGACCAGTTCCACGTCGACGACTTCGATATCCCGCGCCGCGTTCTTTCCCATGCGGGACAGGAGCTGCAGGATCGCTTTCTTCAGTCCCGTGTCCTTGAGCTTGGAGCTGAATATCTTCACGCGGGCGGAGCCGGGCATCATGCGGATCGCCCCGCGGACCCAGTTCACGTAGGAATGGGAAATGCTTATGGGAAGCATGTCCGTGCTCGAGGGATCGAGCAGCTCGTCGATCTTGGCTTCCCACAACGGGATGTGCATCCCGAGGAACTCCTGCGGGTTATCGACGCCCAGGACCTTCAGGATCTTCTCACGGTCTTTCGTCTTCCGCTCGGCGGCGGAAATCCGGAAATACCGCCGGAGCGCCCGCTCGTAACCCGCGAAATCGGCGTGGCCAGGACTCATCGGGAAATCCTCCACCGCATGATGTTGGGTGTTTACAGGTCGATATTACCATTCTTCGGCTGAGGCTGGAACTGCGGGCTGGGGCTCGCTCAGCTTGGAGGGCGCGCAAAGGCCGAGAGCGCGGCGGCCAGCGGAGCGTGCCCGCCGAAGAGGACAAGCTTGTCACCTGCCGCAAGACGCTCCGAAGGGGACGGCTGGATGAGAGCCCGCTCTCCCCGCAGGATCGCCAGAAGAACGATCCCCGAATCCTTACCCACGGGGACGTCCTCCACCTTGCTCCCTTCCCAGCCGGACCCTTGCGAGATGAAGTAGATCTCGATGACTTTCCGCCTGAGGAACTCCTCGAATTCCGCAAGGACGGAGCTGCTGCTGGCAGGGCCCCGCTCGCGGAGAATCTTGTAGGTGCCGCTGCGTATCAGCCCCTCCTGCTGCCGGATCACGTGGTCGGGCACGTGGTATTCGGCGAGGACCCGCGCGAAGATCTCAACCGAGGTTTCGAACTCTTCGGGGATCACGGCGTTGGCGCCAAGGGCGATCAGATCGTCGACGTCGGCCACCAGTCTCGTTCGCACGAGTATGAATATCCCCGGGTTGCTTCTTTTCGCGATGGCTACCGCCCTGCGGGTCGCCATCGGATCGGAAATGGCCAGCACCAGGATCCTCGCCTTGGCGATCCCGAGCCGGTCCAGGATCTCCGGCCGGTGTACGTCGCCGTAGAACATCGGCTCTCCCCGCTCCCTCCCTTCGCGGACCTGCGCGTCGTTAAGGTCGACGACCGCGTACGGAAGCCGCGTGGCCTTGAGTACACGCGCCAGGTTCCTTCCGTTCATCCCGTAGCCTGCTATGATAACGTGGTTTTCAAGGCCGTTTTTCCGGATGGCCGCTTCTTCGTCCGTTTCCTGGAACTCTTTCCCGCGCATCACCGTTTTTCCCCACCACTTCGATATCGCCGGAGCCGCGTTCATCAGGAATGGCGTCGCCATCATCGTCAGGATGGTGACTGACAGCAGGTACTGGTATTGAGTCGCATCCACGAGCCGTTCACGGTACCCCTGGGAAAGCAGAAGGAAGGAGAGTTCCCCGATCTGCAACAACCCGATGCCCGTGATCACCGCCACCCGCCACGGGTATCCGAGCGCATGGACCGTCCACCCGGCGGAGGCGGCCTTTACGGCCGCGACGCAAACAACCATGGCGGCGACGATCAGGAGGTTGTCGAAGAGGAAGGGAAGGTGCAGGAGCATACCGACCGAAATGAAGAAAATTCCGTTGAAGACGTCCCGGAACGGCAGGATCTGCGCCGCGATCTCGTGGACGTAGTCCGATTCCGAAATCACCATCCCTGCGAGAAATGCACCCATCCCGAGGGAGAGTCCGAACCGGTGGGCGAGATAGGCCGTCCCGAGGACCACGAGGAGGACCGTCATCGCCAGGATCTCCCGGCTGTTCATCCGGATGATCTCCTTTAATAACCGGGGAATAAGGAACCGCGCCAGCAGGAGGAGCCCGGTCACGCCGGCGGCCGCCTTCACCAATGTGACAAAAACCTCCGAAGCCGAAGCCGTTTCCCACTGGTGGAGCGTGGGGATGAGCAGCATCATAGGAATCGCCGCCATGTCCTGGAAGAGGAGGATACCGAAGGAGAGCCTCCCCTGGGTGGTGTCGGTTTCCATACGGTCGGCGTACACCTTCAGGACGATTGCCGTGCTGGACAGGGAAACGACGAATCCCACGAACATCGCTTCCGGAGCACGCGATCCGAAAATCATCATGATGACCAGCGACAGAAGTATGGTGGCGAAAACCTGCGCTCCTCCCGCCCACAGCACCTGCCGCCTCATCTTTCCCAAAGTGGAAACTGATATGTCGAGGCCCACCGTGAAAAGGAAAAGCGCCACGCCGATCTCCGCCAGGGCGTCAACCATGCCTCTTTCGGAAACCAGCCCCGCGCCGGTCGGCCCAAGGATCACGCCGGCCACGAGGAAGGCCGGGATTACGGAAAGTCGAAGCTTGCTGAACAGAAGCGCGACAGCCGTGGCGATCGCCATGACGACGGCAAGGTCTCGCAGGATGGCGGGAAAATCCAAAAAACCCTCCATTGGGTTTGAAAAATGAGTCTACCATTTCCGTAAAGTTTTTCGACAATGCGGACGATAAGTACGGTAAGGCCGAGGAAATAAAGAAATTGAGGCCTTCCCACCCCGGGAAGGCGTATCCGCCCGCACCTCCCCTCCAACGGTTTCGCGGGCGGCTGAGAATCCCCTGGGACTCCCACCTCCGCCCCGGGGGATTTTCTATTCCCGCGTGGAATCGTTACGGCAAGGCGTTACGGTGTTGGACAATACCAACCGGCGTGATTTATCAGATGATTCCCCGCCCGGAGAGCCCGTCGACCTCGTCCCGGGAAAAACCGAGGAGCCCGCAATAGATCTCCCTGTTGTCCGATCCGGCGGGGCGGCAGACGGATTTGATCCGGGCTGGGGTCCCGCTCATCTTCCACGGGGGTGCGGCAAGGAGCAGGTCCCCGTATACGGGATCGTCGACCCGGGCGAAGCACCCTCTCTCCCACCAGTTCGACTCCGAAAGTGTTTCCAGCGGCCTGTTTACGCGCCCGGTCACGACCGCCGCTCCCGGGCCGCTCTTTTTCGAGGTGTAATCTTCCACCGCCCGCAGGATCTCGTCGGCGGTCAGGTTTTCCGACCACTCTTCCAGGATGGAAAGGAGCGCCTTCTCGTTCTCCATCCGCACCCTGGCGGAAGGTGATGCGAACCGGGGATCCTTCGCCAGTTCCGGCCGTCCCACGATATTCATGAGAGAGTCGAAAGCCTCGTCGTTGTACGCCGCCATGAACGTGTGGCCGTCCTTGCAACGGATATAGGTGTAGGGGAACACCGCCGGATCGAAATTGCCGACCCTTTGGCGCGCCTGCCCCGCGGTGTGCATCCACGTGATGTTGTAGTCGGTGAACTTCATCAACGCTTCCGCGCCCGAAACGTCCACGAACTGCCCTTTTCCCGTCCCCGCACGGAAATTCAGCGCGGCCATTACCCCGAAAGCGCCCCACAGCCCCTGGACGAACCAGCCGTGCCAGTTGCCGAGCCTCGTCGGCGCCTGGTGAGGCTCGGGCGGTCCGGTTCCGTCGATTTCCGGCTCGCCCACGATGTGCGGCGCCCCTGAGAGCGCCTGGCACAGGATGTCGGAATCCTTCACTTTGCGATTCGCATCGGGCCCGAACGAGCCGTAAAGCGAAAGGGAGAGGAAGATCAGGCCCGGATTATCCGAAGAGAGAGAGGCATAACCGATTCCCTTTTCGCACATGCGGGCGTATTCCGTAGTCACGATCACGTCTGCGCCCTTCGCGAGACGCCTGAAGATCTCCCGCCCCTCTTCGCTTTCGAGGGACAGCGTCGCGAATCGCCGGTTGCGGGCTTCGGACAGAAACAGCAGGCCCGTTTCCCCGATCGAGATCCCCTCAGGAGCATATCCCCTTGCCGGGTCTCCTGCCGGCGGCTCGAGCTTGATCACGTCGGCGCCGAACTCGCCAAGAACGGACGATGCAACCATGCCGCCGAAATGGCCGGGGCAATATTCGAGAACGCGCATGCCGGATAGCGCTTCGGGTTTATCCGCGGCCTTCCCGGGATCCGTGGCTTCATTGGCCCACCGGCTGAAATCCGTCATTGCGGCTCCGTCTTACCGGGCGGATCATCGGGCGCGGTTTCCCGCACGGGCAGAGGCGGCCTCGCCCCGGGAACGTCGGCCCATTTCCCGATGGCCTTTTTCCGCGAAAGAACCTCCATCTCCTCCCCGGACAATCCGAGCAGCCCTTCGAGCACCTGCTCGTTGTGATATCCGACCGGCTTGGCGGTCCACTTCATCCTGCCGGGACTTTCGGACAGTTTCGGCCCCGGACCGAATTCGTCGATCCGCCCGTACAGGGGGTCGTCGAGTTCCCACACCGTTCCCCGGGCGCGGAGATGCGGATCATGGTACTGTTCGCGCCCCCCGACGACCGGTGCGGCGGAAAACCCGGCTTCTTCCGATGTGCGAAGGATTTCCGAGCGGGACTTGCCCGCGGCGAAGAAGGCGACCTTTTCCTGCGTCAATTCTTCTCCGGATCCGACGGAGAGAACCCTGCGCAGCGCCTCGCGCTCTCGTTCGTCCCGCGCCGAGATCGCCGCGAACCCGTCGGCGCACCGGTAGATCCCCGAGGGAGGAAGCGTGACGTCCTGGTTCCCCGCGCGCCTCCTGTCCCGGCCGGTGAGGCACGCGTAAGGCCACGTCCAGTCCAGGGTGCGGATCATCGCCTCGGCCTGCGAAATGTCGATCAACTGCCCCGCGCCGGTGCGCCGCCTGGCTTCGAGCGCGGCAAGGATGGAGATCGCGGAGAAAAGGGCGGCGGTGTAATCGCCGACCCAGAAACCCGCCTTGAGCGGCGGATGATCCGGGAAACCCGTGATCGCGGAGAATCCCGAGACGGCCTGCGCCGTGGCGTCGTAGGACGCGCGGCCTTGTGAATACGGCCCCCATTGCCCGAACCCCGAGTTCGCGGCGTAGATCAACCCCTTGTTGCGCTCCGAAAGCTGCCGGTAGCCGATCCCCCATTCATCCATCGTCCCGGCCCGCAGGTTCTCCACGATCACGTCCGACTTTTCGGCAAGCCGCGCGAACAGCTCCTTCCCTTCCGGGAGCCGGACGTCGATCGCCACGTGGAATTTGTTCCGGTTCAAGGGGAGAAAGGCGGGCGAGACCTCTTTCCAGAAGAACCCCTGGGGCGCGACGTATCTCATGAGGTCGCCCCGAAGAGGCAGCTCCACCTTGATAACTTCGGCGCCGAACTCTCCGAGGTAGTCGGATGTGGCGGGCCCGAAGATCCGGGTGGCGAGCTCGATGACCCGTATTCCCGCGAGCGCCTCCGGCTTGCCGGCGATCGCCGCCGGGGAGAGGCCGGACTCAAACGGCAAGATACTTCTCCTTGACCTCCTCGTTGGACAGAAGGTCGGACATCGCCCCTTCGTACTTCACCGAGCCCTTGTCGATCACGTATCCGCGGTCCGAAACCTTCGCGCAGAAGTGGAGGTTCTGTTCGGCGAGGAGCACAGTGACGCCCTCGTTCCGGATGCGGAGGATCATGTCGGCGAGCATCGATACGATCAGGGGGGCCAACCCTTCCGACGGCTCGTCGAGGAGAAGCACTTCCGGGTTGGTCATGAGCGTCCGCGCGATCGTGAGCATCTGCTGCTCTCCGCCGGAAAGCTGGGAACCGAGATTTTTCTCCCGCTCCAGCAGGCGCGGGAAGAAAGCATAGATACGGTCGACGGTCCAGGGGGAGGCGGTCTCCTTCTCCCGGCGGGCCGCCACCTCGAGGTTTTCCCGCACCGTAAGGTCCGGAAAGCACCTCCTGTCCTCCGGCACGAAACCGACGCCTTTCCGGCATATGCGGAACGCGCGCATCCCGGAGATGCGCTCTCCCTTGAAAATCACCTCTCCCGTCTGCGGGGGCGTGAGCCCGATGATCGAGCGGAACGTGGTGCTCTTCCCGGCGCCGTTGCGTCCGATGAGGCTCACCACCTCTCCCTTTTCGATGGAAAGGGATACGTCGAACAGGATGTGGCTGCGTCCGTAGTAGGTGTTGATGGTTTTAAGGTCCAGAAATCCCATGGTCAGCTCTCCGCTATCTCCTCCCCGAGGTACGCCTTCCGCACTTCGGGGTTCGCCTTGATCTCCGCGGGCGTCCCGTCGGCGATGACGGACCCCTGCTGGAGAACCATGATCTTTTCCGAGATGCCGAAGACGATGTCCATGTCGTGCTCGGTGAAGACGAGCGTCAGGCCCTGCTCACGCGAGATCTTCCGGAGAAGCGCGACCGTCTCCCGGCTCTCGAACCGCGACATCCCCGCCGTCGGCTCGTCGAGCATGAGCAGCTTCGGATGGGACGCCAGCGAGATGGCGATCTCCAGCCGCTTCTGGTCCCCGTGCGAGAGGACCGACGCCGACATGTCGAACTTGTCAGCGAGCCCCACCTGGTCGAGGATCGCAAGCGCCTCTTCTCCCACGCCGGTGAAGCTCCGGGCCATCCGCATCGGGTTCCTGCTTTTGCCGAGATGGGAAAAGAGAGCGACCTGGACGTTTTCGAATACGGACATCCGGGGAAAGATGTTCGTGATCTGGAAGGAGCGGCCGACTCCCTTGCGGATGATCCGGTGCGGCGGCATCCCGGTGATCCCCTCCCCGTCGAACACCACGCTGCCGGAGTCGGGCGAAAGCAGCCCGGTCATCACGTTGAAGAGCGTGGATTTGCCCGCCCCGTTCGGGCCGATGACCGCACGGATCTCCCCTTTCTTCACGGAAAGGGTGACGTCCTGGAGCGCCCGAAGCCCTCCGAACGACTTTACGACGTTGCGGACTTCGAGAATGACCATTTGCGCAGACACCGTGCCCTTCCGAGGAACTGCCGGCTCTTTTCGTTCACGAACCCCACCACGCCGCCGGGGAGAAGCAGCACAAGCGCCAGCAATACCAGCCCGAGCACCAGCGCCCATTTCTCGGTCCATGCGACGAGGTAGGAATTGAGGATGATGTAGACGACCGCGCCCACCGCCGGGCCCACGAAGGTGTAGATTCCCCCGATGATGGTCATCAGCACCGGCTCCGCCGATTTAGTCCAGTTGATTATTTCGGGGGAGATCGACTTTTCCATCAGCGCGTAGAGTCCGCCCGCAAGCCCCGTGAACGCGCCGGCTATGACGAACGCCGTCCATTGATACAGCTTTATGTTCACCCCGATGTAGGATGCCCGCTGCCCGTTCTCCCTAATGCTTTTCAGCGTCGCCCCGAAGGGAGAAGAGCGGATGCGCCGGAGGATCTCCACGGAAACCGCCACGACGGCAAGGACGAAGTAGTACATGGCCTGCGTCGAGCCGATGTCGATCTCGGCAAGGCCCGGCAGCTTGATAGGGTTCACCGGGATCCCCTGTATGCCGTTGTCCCCGCCGGTGAATCCGTACCATTTGAATACGACCGCGTAGATAAGCTGGCCGAACGCAAGCGTGAGCATCGCAAAGTGGACTCCCGAGAGTCTCACGCAGAAGAAACCTATGACGCCGGCCACCGCCGCACCGACCAGCGGAGACATCGCCAGCGCTGTCAGCGTGCCGAATCCCGCCTTGGTGATGAAAAGCCCGACGGCGTAGGCCCCCACGCCGTAGAACGCCGCCTGTCCGAACGAAAGCAGCCCCGTCGTCCCCAGCAGGAGGTTGAAGGCGACGGCCATCAGCGACGCCACCATGATCTGCGTCGTCAGGTACTGGTAGAACCGGCCCGCGACCATGGGAACGAAGAGAAGCAGGAACAACGGCGCCCACCGCACCGCCGGGTGGACGGCGAAGTGAACCGGCGAGATCTCCTGCGACTCCATGGCGAGGTTCTTTTCGGAAAGCGCCTTCACCTTCAGCGGACGTCCGAAAAGCCCCCACGGCCGCACCACGAGGACGGCCACCATCAACAGGTAGATCAGGGCCATCTCGAATTCCGGGAAGACGATGATCCCTATCGTTTCGAGGGCGCCGATAAGTACGGATCCGACGAGCGCACCCCACAGGTTCCCAAGCCCCCCGATAACCACGACTACGAACGACTCTATGATGACTTCGGTCCCGACCCCGGGAAAAACGGTGCGCACCGGCCCGGCCAGCGCTCCGCCGACCCCCGCCAGTATGGCTCCGAAGGCGAAGACGAGCGTGAACAGGGCCGACATGTTTATCCCGAGGGCATCGGCCATTTCCCTGTCCGAGGAAGTCGCGCGGACGACTTTTCCGGTCCTGGTGCGATACAGCAGATACCAGAGCAGAAGAGCGACGGCCGGGGCGAGAACGACGACGAGCAGGGTGTACACAGGCACCGTCCCGCCGAAGAGCTCCACGGAGCCGGACAGGGCTTCGGGCTTGGCGATCGACTTGAACTCCGGCCCGAAGACCAGCTTGGCCAGGTCGTCGATGATGAGGACCAGCGCATAGGTGAGGAGAAGCTGGTAGATCTCCTCCTGGAAGTAGATGCGCCTCAGCAGCCCGGTTTCGATCGCCGCGGCGATGAGGGCTACGCCGATCGGCGCTGCGATGAACGCAAGGAGAAACCCCGCGGGCCCGACGATCTGCAGCGTGATCCAGTACATGAAGTAGGCGCCCAGCATGTAGAGGGCGCCGTGGGCGAAATTGAGGATGTTCAGCACCCCGAACACCAGCGTAAGGCCCGACGAAATCAGGAAAAGGAACGCGGCCTGCCGCAGTGCGCTCAACAGCTGAACGATCAGGAATGAAAGATCCATGTTCTCCGCAGCCTGTTGATGTTATTCCGGCCCGGCCGCCGCACGGGGGCCTGCCCATGCGGCAGGCCCCGTTTGCGGCAGCATGCCCGTTACTTGTTTCCCGCCTGCGCCTTCTTCCACTCGTCGATCGAATAGAGCACCTTCGCGGCGGGGAACACTTCCGCCTTGCCGACGATCGCGAACGGATACGACTTGTCGAACACAGTCTCGCCGACCATGAAATCGCTGGAGAGCTGGTGGTCCTCTTTCCGCAGCGTCGCCTTGCCGCGCGGCAGGTCGAGAGCCAGGCCTTCGAGGGCCGCGATGACCTTGTCCGTGTTCAGGGATCCGGCTTTCCTGATCGCTTCGGCGAGGAAGTATACGCCGTCATACCCTTCGGCCGCCCAGGCGCTCGGATAATCCTTGTAGGCCGCGAGGTACGCCTTCACGAATTCCTGGTTGCGTTTGGTGGCCGGCCAGTGGAAATAGTACCGCTGATCGACGATCAACCCGGCGGGCATGTCCTTGCCCAGCGCCTTCGAGACGGTGATGTCCCCGCCCGTGGCGATTATCCACTTCATCTTGTCGAAAAGGCCGTACGGCTTCGCCTGCTTGATGAACGCCACGAGGTCGCCGCCCCACAGGGTGCAGAAAACGGCGTCAGGCTTGGCCTGGAGGATAGCATTGATGTATGAGGTGTAGTCGGGGATGAAGAGTTTCGGCCACTGTTCGCCGATGAATTGGGCATTAGGGTTCATCTGCTTCGTCCGCGCCTTGAACAGCTCCCACATCGTCCGGCCGTATTCGTAGTCCGGGCCGATGTTGTAGAACTTCATGAGCTTCTTGTTCCTGGCCGCGTACATGGCCAGGGAGTTGGCTTCCTGCGAATTGCAGGTTCCCGCCCGGAACGTGTACCTGTTCCACTTCTCCTTGGTAAGGGTGTCCGTGGATGCCACCGTGTCCATGAAGATCACCTTCTCCGCCTTCGCCACTTCGCCCACGGCAAGCGCCCCCGCGGAACTCACCACGCCGAAGAGGAAGTTCACCTGGTCTTTCTGGATGTAGCGCTTGGACAGGGAAACAAGCTCCTGGACGTTTGCCTTGGAGTCGGCCATCAGGAGCTCGAGATTCTTCCCGAGAACCCCGCCTTTCGCGTTTATCTCCTTGACCGCGAGTTCCGCCCCCTGCTTGCAGGTAATCCCGAGGTCGGCCGCTCTTCCCGACAAGGGGAGCATCCCCCCCAGCTTGATCGTGTCCGCGGCGAACGACGAGACGGCGAACAACGACACCAGCAATCCGATTCCGAATGCCTTCTTCATCTTCTCCCCTCCTTCTTTTTTTCCGTTTTCTACAGGATGATTCCCGCTGCCGTATGAGCCATGAAAGCCGGTCAGGTTACGAGCCCTTCCGATTTCGCGCGGACATCCTTGTCTTCGCTCCGGGGCGGCCTCGGCGGGACGACCACCGCCTCGCCGTCGAGCACCATTTCCTTACTCTGGTTGAAGCATTGCGTCCGGATCCGCAGCCGCTTCTCCGAGATCACTTCCATTATTTCCGCCCGCGCGGTGATCTCGTCACCGATTTTCACCGGGGCAAGGAAGGTGAGCGACTGGAACAGGTAAATGCAGCCGGGGCCGGGAAGTTTCGTCCCTATCACGGCCGATATCAACCCCGCGGTCAGGATGCCGTGAACTATCCTTTCCTTGAACCGGGTGGAGGCGGCGAACTCCTTCGAAATGTGGACCGGGTTGCGGTCTCCGGTGATCCCGGCGAAGAGAAAGACGTCCTCCTCGCTGAAGACCTTCGTGAATTCCGCCGAGTCCCCGACTTTATACAAGGTGCATGACGCTCCGCATAAATGTCGTTATAAATGTCGTTCCACAAAATATCAACGTGTAAAACAACGTGCTGCAATGCAGATGCCACATGGCGGCGACCAAAAAAGTTGCATTGTATATAACCGATAAATAAAGTGTTTTTCTACTCCTTCAATTTTTTTGTCAACCAACCGCAAGAGGATATAAGTGTACCATTAGCATTACATTTTTCACAGCCTTTCAACTCCTCCATCGGAAAACATTCGTTTATTTGCGGGAAGAGGAATGTGTACCTAAAACAGAACATATAACTAAATAGTTACACAATATATCCCAATTAACGGGAGTCAGTGTTCCAGGGAGGGGGGGATGCCGTGGCGCTTCATTTTTTCATACAATTTGACTCGATGGATCCCGAGAAGGACTGCGGCCTTCGTCTTGTTACCGCCGGTTGCCTTGAGCGCGGCCAGGATCGCCTTACGCTCCGTCTCGGCCTTGGCGGAGGCAAGCGTCCCTGAAAGTGCCGCCCTCCCCGCGTCAGGAACGGCCCGAAGCAGGTGCGGCGGCAGGTGTTCGGGGAGGAGCAGGTTTCCGCGGGACATCGCGACGGCCCGCTCGAGGACGTTCTGCAGTTCACGTATGTTTCCCGGCCATGAATAGGAGCAAAGGATTTCAAGCACCTCCGCGGAAAGGCGCCTTCCGGGCTCGCCGGAGTCCGAAGAAATTTTGGCAAGGAAATGCTCCGCGAGCTCCGGGATGTCTTCTCTCCGGTCGCGCAACGGCGGAATGTGTACGGGGATCACGTTGATCCGGTAATAGAGGTCGGTTCGGAACACCCCCTCTCCCACCAGCTCTTCGAGGTGCCGGCCCGTCGCCGCGATGATCCGTATGTCTACATCCCGCGAGGAAGTCCCTCCGACGCGCTCCACCTCCCTTTCCTGGAGTACGCGCAACAGCTTTGCCTGCATCGGCATCGGCATGTCGCCGATCTCATCCAGGAACAGCGTCCCACCTTGGGCCAGCTCGAACTTCCCGGCCTTCCCTCCTTTCCTCGCCCCGGTGAACGCCCCTTCCTCGTAACCGAAAAGCTCGGATTCCAGCAGCTCCGCAGGGACGGCGGCGCAGTTAAGCTTGATGAACGGCCCGCTCCTCCGCTGCCCCGCCGCGTGGATCGCGTGTGCGAACAACTCTTTCCCCGTGCCGGTCTCGCCCCGCAGAAGGACCGTCGAATCGGTGCGGGAGGCCCGGCGCGCCTCTTCCTTCGCCGCCGCTATGGAAGGCCCCTTGCCGACGATGCTCTCGAAGGTGTACTTCGCCCCCCGCAGGTGCGTCAGCTCCTCCTCGTAGTACTTCACCTTCGACTCGAGGATGTTCAGCTTCCCCGCAAGCTGCCTGAGCTGCTCCACGTCCTTGAAGACTACCCGTCCGTAAGCCCCGACGACGCGGTCGCCGTCCTTCAGCGGGATGCGGTTCACGATGACGTCCCGGCCGCGGATCGTCTGCGTTTCCCCCATCTCGGCCGAACCGGACCGCGCCACCACGTGCATCCGCGTGTTCTCGATGACCTCCGTCACGTGCTTCCCGATGGCCCCGGCGACGCTGACGCCGTTGAATTCCGCGTACGCCTCGCTGATCATCGTGATAACGCCCGAAGCGTCCACGACCACCATCCATTCGCCCGCCCCCGCAAGGACCTCCTCCAGTGTGTGAACGAGCACTTTCGTGGAGTCGAGCTCCCGGGAGATCTTTTCCGTCTCCGTGATGTCCTGGAATATCGAAACGGCTCCCGCCAGCGAGCCGTTCCGGAAGATGGGGGACCGGTTCGTCATGACCGTCCTGTGCCCGATCGCCTGCGGGCGCCCCACTTCCGGCACCCCGGTCCGCAGGACGTTGACCAGCCCGGAATTGGGGACGATCGAAAGCAGGTCCTTCCCCAGCGCCTTCTCCCTGGGCACTCCCAGGATCCGCGCGGCGGCGTCGTTGAAGGCGATGATCCTGGCGGCCCGGTCGATCGCGAGGACCCCGCTGGAAAGGGAGTCGAGGATTACTCCGAGAAATTCCCCGCCGCTCTCAGGCATCGGCATTCATGACGACGGCATCGTCATTTACGCGCTTCCCAACAGGGCACGCCGCCTGGCAGGCGAAGCAGTAATAGTAGTTTCCCGTCATGAAGTTCTGCCATAGGTCGAGGGAAATCCGGCTCGCGGTCATCTCCTTCCGTTTTTCCGGGGTCGCCTCGATGAGGCCGACAAGGTAATCCCGCCATGCCCGGTATCCGCCCGAGAAGATCAAGTCCCCGCACTTCCGTTTGTCGATCGCTCCGTTTCCGGTGAGCGCACCCGCCGGGCAAGCCTCGACGCAACGCATGCAGTGCGTGCACAACGGTTCCGAAAGCGGCTTCCCTTCCGAAATATCCGCATCGGTCACCACGCCGCCGAGGCGGACCGCCGGACCGAACTCCCCTGTGACCAGCAGGCCGTTCTCTCCGTAACTGCCGATCCCCGCGGCCACTGCGGCGCCACGCCAGTCCACCGCCCCACGCATCCCGTATTTCGGCGGCGACATGTCGATCGGGATGAAGGCGGGCACCGCGACCGCCCTGTGGCCCTTTCTTTCCAGCCACAAAGCCACGGTGTGCGCCGCCCTTGCCGTCTCATTGTAAGCGTGTATCGTGTCGTACTGGGCGACCTGCGCGTTCCGCGACCCGATGGCGCTGCGCGAGTGCGGGGCGGCGAGAACGACCACCGACCGCGCGCCGGGAAGAATGCCCTCGATCTCCTCCGCCCTTTCAGGCAACGCCTTCACAGGGACGGCCCCGCATACAGGCGCCCCGTGAGTCCCTGCGATGAACGCCACATCGAATACGTGGATCATCCCCGCTCCTCCTCCCCCGCCTGTAGATGAACCCGCAATTCATCATTGCGGGTTATGCTATTTTAGCAGCATGATGCCGAAAAACCCGAATTTCCGGGTGCACCCGTTCGGGAGGCGGAATCCTTGATCGAAGCGCGCGGGGCGAACGAGATAAGGGCGTTCTTCGAGGCCCGTGGGCTTTCGAAGGAGATCCGCACCTTCGACGAATCGACGCACAATTCCGGGCTGGCGGCGCAATCGCTCGGCGTGGAAGTCGGACAGATAGCGAAGACGATCCTTCTCATGGTCGACGAATCGCCCGTGGTCGTCGTGATTTCAGGCGACAGGCGCGTGGATTTCAAAAAGGTAAAGGCGCTGCGCGGAGGTCGCAGGGTCCGTCTCGCGGGCCCCGAGGACGTGACGACGCACACCGGTTTCAAGGTGGGGGCCGTATCGCCGGTGGCTCTTCCCGCCGGAATTCCCCTCTACCAGGATCTCTCGCTGCGCCGTTTCGCGTCGATCTACCCCGCCGCGGGGGAAACGAACAACATGTTCGCCACGACTCCCGACGAGCTGCTTTCCCTCGCCTCCGCGGTAGAAAAGGACCTCGCCAGGGCCGAAGACGCGCAATAAGGTTTCAGGCTTCCTTCGATTCCACATCGAGGAGCCTGATCAATCGCGACAGGTAGGTGGGCGTAAGGCCCAGGGTTTCCGCGGCTTTCGTCTTGTTGCCTCCTGCGCTGCGGATCGCGCGCCTGATAATGGCGCGCTTGTGCTCGCGGACGGACTCGTGGAAGCGCACTTCCTCCGGAGAGGCATTCTCTCCCTCGAGATCGGCCAACGCAAGGCAGAGATCGGGCGGGGTTATCTCTTCTCCCTCCGACAGGGCGACGGCCCTTCCGACGGCGTTCTCCAGTTCCCGGATGTTGCCCGGCCAAGGGTAGCGTTCGAGGATCTCCTCCGATTCGGCAGTGAGCTTTTTGCGTCCGAGCCCCATTTCTGCCCCGGTTCTCTGCAGAAAATATTCCGCCAGGGGGCGCAGGTCCTCCCGCCGCATCCGCAGGGGAGGGAGTTGCACCGGTATTCCGTTTATACGGTAAAAAAGGTCCTCCCTGAACTTGCCCGCCTCCATCCTCTTTTTCAGGTCCCTGTTGGAAGCGCAGATGAGCCGCGCGTCCGCCGTGAGAGTCTTCACCCCGCCGACACGCTCGAATTCCCGGTCCTGGAGCACCCTCAGGAGCTTCCCCTGCATGGGCAGCGGCACCTCGCCGACCTCGTCGAGGAAGAACGTTCCTCCGTCGGCCAGTTCGAACCGTCCGGGCTTCGAGTACGCCGCGCCCGTGAAGGCCCCCTTCTCGTAGCCGAAGACTTCCGCCTCCCACAGCGTCGGCGGGATCGCCGCACCGTTGACCTTTATGAACGGACCGTCCCTGCGCCCGCTGATCCGGTGGATGGCCCGCGCGACCAGCTCCTTTCCCGTCCCCGTCTCACCCGTGATAAGGACGGGGAAGGGTGAGGTGGCCGCCTTCTCGATCACCTTGCGGACCTCGAGCCACACCGGGGAGCGTCCCACCATGCCGAACCACTCCTCCGCCGATTCGCCGACGCCGGCCGCCCCCTCGTCGGCGGCCGCGGTACGGACGGCGTTTCCGACGATGCGCAATAATTCCGCCTCGTCGAACGGCTTGGTGATGTAGTCGAAGGCCCCGGCGCGGATCGCGTTCACCGCGTCCCCGATCGTCCCGTAGGCGGTGACCAGGATCACGGGAAGGGAAGGGTGCCGTTCCAGGCAATGCCGGAAGAGGGCCAGTCCGTCCATCTTCGGCATCCGGATGTCGGACACCAGCGCGTCCGCGGAGTGGCCGGCAAGCCACGCGGCGGCGGCTTCGCCGTCTGCCGCCTCCGCGACGTCGTATCCTTCCCGCACCAGCATCGCCCGCAGCACGCGGCGAAGGTTTCGGTCGTCTTCGGCGATCAGGATTTTTCCGCTCAACGGCTCATCCCCCCGGGAGCTTTATGATAAACCGGCTTCCCTTGCCGGGGGAACTTTCCACGGCGATGGATCCGCCGTTCTCTTCCACGATCCGGCGGCATATGGCAAGCCCCATACCCACCCCGCGTTCGCGGGTGGTGAAGAACGGGCGGAAGATCTGGGGCCGCTCCTCTTCGGAGATTCCCGTCCCGGTGTCTTCCACTGAAATCCGCGCTTCCATTCCGCCGGCCTGGACACGCACGGCGAGGTCCCCTCCTTCCTGCATCGCCTCCACGGCGTTTGTCAGCAGATTGAAGACGACCCGCTCGATCTCGGCCGGGTCCGCGTTCACCGTGGGGACCGGCTCGGCGAAGTGCACTCCGTGTTTGATGCGCGACATCCTGCCTTCCCTTTCGCGGAGCAGGCGGACCATTGCCCGTTCCACCGGCTCCCGCAGGGATATGCGCGCCGGAGTCCGGTCCACCGGACGGGCGTATTCGAGGAATTCGGTCACTACTCCGTTCAGCCTGTCCGCCTCTTCGACGATGATGTCGAGGAACTCCCGGTCCTTCGGCGCCGCCTCCCTGGAAAGGAACTGGGCCGCCCCCTTGATCACGCCCGCAGGGGTGCGCACCTCGTGGGCCAGCCCCGCCGCCAGCTCTCCGACGGTGGCGAAATGTTCCCTTCGCCGGATCCGCTGCTTCTGACGGAGATTCTCGACGGCGAGCCCGATCCCTTCGAGGAAGGGAAGGAGAAGCTCCATCTCGCGGACCGACGGTGTTTTTTCCTTCCAGTGGAAGAGCACCGCACCCACGAACTCCCCTCTCAAAAAAACAGGAAACGAAGCGTCCCGGGAATCGTCCCATATCGCCACGTCCGCCGCGCGGGAACCGCCGTGCTCCATGAAGCGCAGCGTCGGAAACCTGCCCGCGAACCTTTGGAAGGCGCGAAGGTACTCGTCCGGGCGGACCGGCAGCGATCCGACCCCTTCGTCCGTTCCGCCCTCCGGACGAATCCACAGCGACGCCCGGGCGACGAACGGGATCTGCGCAAGCCCCTCCTCCACCGTGGCCGCGACCTCGGACAGGGAGGAACACTCGGCGAGCCGCTTCGCCAGGTCCCCGAGCCGGGCTTGGACCGCCCGCGACTCCCGCACAAGCAGGTCGGACGAGATCCCGCCCAGCTTCCGCATCAGGACGGGATAGAACGTCAGCAGGAAAAAGGAGATCAGGAAGACCCCGGCCAGGGGGAACCAGAACTTCCGTCCGGAGGCCACCTCCAGCACGCCGAAGATGACGGCGAAGGCGAAAACCTGGATCACCAGTATGATCCCTCTCCCCACGATGTCGGGAAACTCGAAGAAGTGGAGGTGCAGTATCCCGGTCGCCATGAAATAGAAGAAGAGCAGTATGGCGAACGCCGCAAGGGGGGGGAAGTAGACCCCCGTCCCGGGAAGAAAATTCAGCGGAGCGACGAGGCTCGCGATCCCTCCCCCCACCAGAAGGAACTGGAATTTCTTCCGTTCGACGGAAGACGGGTTCGCGCGGAAACCGTACCGCACGACGATGTGCAGGCAAAGCCCCAGCCACGGATAAACATAAAGAAGCGCCGCGTAGTTCCACCATGGAGAGGCGAGGAGCCGATCGCTGAAGATGGTCAGCAGGAACACTCCACTTATCCACATTCCGGAGACCATGGCCGCACGAAACCATTTCGGCCGCGTCCTCACGGCGGTCCCGCTGTACCGCAACGCGAATGGAGGGATGAACATTACGCCGGCGAGGGAAACGCGGTGCCAGAAATCGGACCCCAGCGTCTTCCAGAGATATTCGGGGAGGCACCAAAGGAAAATGAGGAACGACAGGTCCGCGAAGGCGAGCGCTTCCCTGTCGTTCCTCGCCCAAACGCGCAGGTACCCCGCGATCGCAATGGCCACTATCGCGGCGACCAGGCTTCCCTGGGAATAGTAATCCATGTGCAAATCCCAGAATAGCCCGAATCGAACCCGGCCGTGAGTCAAAAAACTATTTCAGGCGGCCCTCCGCCGCTTTCCAGTCGATGTTCTTGAAGAAGGATGCGATGTAGTCCGCCCGCTTCAGGCCGTAGTCGATCATGAAGGCGTGCTCGAAGACGTCCATCACGAGGATCGGCGTCGCGCCCGCTGGATTCCCGACATCGTGCTCGTTGACCCACTGGTTGATAAATCGCCCTCCGACGGTGTCCTGGTACAATACGACCCAGCCTATCCCGCGCATCGCTCCCGCGGCGCGGAAATCCGCCTCCCACTTTTCGACGTTTCCGAACTCCGCGGCGAGGGCCTTTCCGAGGCGGCCCCCGGCATCGATCCCGCCCTTTCCGCCGAGGTTTTCGAAGTAATACTCGTGGAGGCGCATTCCGTTGAACTCCCACCCAAGACGGCGCTTCAGCTCCGCGTACTCCGGCGTGCCGGTCTTCCCGTCGGCGAGCATCCCGCCCAGGTTGTCCAGGAGCTTGTTCGTGTTGGTCACGTAACCCTGATACAGGGTGAAGTGGTTTTTCAGAAGAGTTTCGCTGAACCCTTCCATTCCGATGAGCTTTTCGTAGTTCCTGGCGGCGTATGCCATCTCCTCATCCCCTTTCGCTCCGGCGTTGGTAATGCAACGATCGAATTTTTCGTGCAGGAATCCTTCGTACATCTATATGCAGGAATGAAGGAGGTCGTTTCAGAAAAAAAGGGCGGTCATCCGGAAAAACCGGGACGGTCCTGGGATCTACCGCTGAAACATCCAACCCGGTTGGAATACCAGTTGAACTTTCAGCCTCTCACAGGACCGTCCCCTTGATTATTTTTTTGCGCGCTTTTTGCGGCCCTCGGCGAGTTTCGCCGCGAGGCCGAGTTTCTGCGCGATTTTCTTCTTGGATTCGGAATAGTTCCTTGCCACGAGCGGGGTTTTGGCGGGAATATTGAATTTCTTTCTATAATCCTTCGGAGACAGGTTGTGGCTTATGGCAAGGTGTTTTTTCAGCGTCGTAAACCCCTTGCCGCATTCCAGACAAAAGACCTTGTCGGCGCCGAATGCCTTATTCACGGGGACGGCAGGCTTTACTTCCGCGGGACCCGCTTCCTCCGTCACCTCTGCGCCGGCAAGAGAGCTTAACTTCGTAAACACCGCCTGAATTTCGTCGAGGAGATCTTCCCTGCTCATTTCATTTACCGACGCGTGAGAGGAAACTATTTCCGCCGTCAACTCTATTACAACCCGCTTATCCATTCGAAACCTCCTGTATTGATATGCCATTGATCATTTCAAAAGGAACAATGCATGTCAATACCCTTTCGTTGATTATGCATAGAAAGGAGAAAATGCCGCCACCTACGTCATCGGCTCACAATGATAAGGGAATAAACAGAACTAATAAATTACAATATAATGTAATATAGAGTTCGGACCGACCAATTATTGCAGAAAAACGCGCGGATTGATCTATAAAAGAAGGGCCAATTCCCCTGCCCCGCGGCGGATGCCGGAAAGGCGGATGTGGCATGCCGTCCCGGGTCCGAAGGCAAGCCTTATCGGATCTCCGGAGGAAAGCAGGAAGGAAGCGAAAAGGGCGATCGACGGGAGGTGCCCGGCGCAAAGGACGGTTCCCTTATCCTTGTGCTCCTCGAGGAACGAAAGAAACGCTTCCGGCGAAGCCCCGGGGGAAAGGGCGGGCGTTTCGACTATATTTTCCCCGGGATATCCGGCGGCAGCCGCGAAAATCTCGGCAGTCTGGCGAGCCCTGCGTTTCCCGCTTGCGGCGACGAGATCGGGATTGCCCATCCTGCCTGCAATGACGTAAGCCGCCGCGGAGATCGCCCGGCTCCCTTCCGCGGTAAGCGGGCGGGCGGGATCGACGTCCTCCGGCACCGCCTCTCCATGCCGGACAAGCCAGAGGTCCGTCATCGCAGGATGCGATTCGAAAGAAAGGTCCAACGAGAGCTCATATGCCGTTATAGTACCACCCATGGCGGAAACATCCCATGCTGCCCATTCTCCTTCCGGGCGGAACGGTCCCTCGATCCCCGTTCCAATCCTCATCGCATGCGCGCTGACCTTCGTCCTGTACCTCGGCGCCTACATGCGCCTGCCTCTCGTTCCGCTTTTCGCGGGGGAGCTCGGCGCCTCGACGTTCCAGGTGGGGATGATAAACGCCGGCTTCATGCTTGCGGCGACGTTTCTATCGCTCCCCCTCGGTCTTGTTTCCGACCGGCTCGGGCGGAGGCGCCTTATCCTCGCGGGAATGGCGATATCGGCCCTGACCTCGCTCTTTCTCCTCTTCGCCCGCACTCCTTTCCAGGTCGGGGCCATCTACCTTTTTTCCGGGGTAGGACTCGCATGCTTCTCGCCGGCCATGATGTCCTACGTCGGGGACGTATCCCCGACTCCCTTTCTCGGAAGGGCCTACGGGTGGTACACCTCCGCCCTCTATCTCGGAATGGCAGCGGGGCCGGGGCTCGGCGGGGTCATCGGCGGCGGCGGCTTCATGTATGCATTTTCCGTGTCCGCGGCCATTATCGCCGCGGGAGTTCTTCTCGGCGGGCCGAAGATGCCGGCTCCGCCTCCCGTCCTCGTCCCGCCCACGCGGGACCTGGCCGCGGATTTCCGCGAGATAGCGAACAACCGCGCGGTGCTTGCCTGCTGGCTCGCGACCTTTTTCTCCACCTATGCATGGGGATCCCTCTTCGCATTTTTCCCGCTGTACGCCCGCGATTCCGGGATCCCGGTGGTCCACACCGGTTTCATCTTCACCTGCCAGGCGGCGGCCAACGCCCTCTTCAGGATCCCCATCGGGCACTTTTCCGACCGGCTGGGGAAACGGGTTCCCTTCATCGTCGGCGGAAATCTGCTGTTCTCGCTTGCCATAGGCGCAGTAGGTCAGGCCACCCGCCTTGTTCCGCTTTATTTCATCTTCCTTGTAGTGGGCGGAAGCATGGCGGCGACCTTCACCGCGATCGGCGCGCTGATTTCCGAGGCGGTCCCCACACGCATCAGGGGCCTGGCCATGGGCGGCTATAACACCTGCATTTACGGGGGGTTCGCGGTATCAGCCGCGACACTCGGCGCGGTGATTTCCCGATCCGGCTTTTCCGCCGGGTTCGCCCTCGCCGGGGGGATGTGCGCGGCCGCCACCCTTGTCCTTGCCTTCCTGTTCCCCCGCGGGACCGTAACCCGATACTGAACGAAAATTCCGAAATAAACCTGGCACGGGACCCGGTTTTTTGTATACTGCATACTGTATTCCCGTTTCGTGGACATCGCGGGACCGCAGGGACGATCCCGGAGGAGGAGCATTTCCCCCATGGATAATCCTTTCCCCGAATCCATCGAAGAGCTCTCTCCGCACGACCACGTCTGTCTCTTCCACAAGGATGCGAAGGACCGCCTCGCCGCACTTGCCCCCTATTTCCGTAGCGGATTGTCCCGCGGAGAAAAATGCGTCCTCCTCTGCGGCGCGGAGGACGGGGAGGAGTTGCTTGCGGGACTGGGTGGAAAGGGCATCGATGTCGGGGCCGCTCTCTCCCGGGGATCGATTCTGGTGGAACCGGCACTGCCGCAGGATCTTCGGCTACGACCGGGAAAAAGCCGAGGGGAAATCGATCCTCGACCTGTTGGAAAGGCGCGATAGCGAGACGAAGGTGCGCGACATCGTGACGCAGGTGTTCCGCGGGGAATCGTTCTTCAACCTCAAATGGGAGATACGCACCGCGGCGGGAGACATACGATGGGTAATGACCAACGTCCAGCCTTACCAAGGCATGGGAAGCGACGTGGAGATGGGAATCTGCGTGAACGTGGACGTTACATACAGACAGAAACTCCCGGATCAGGCAGGGACGGGGGCGTAGACGCTTTCCGCCTCGGCGACGAGGCGGTCGACCAGTTCGCGGACCGAGGGAATATCGGAAATCTTCCAGACGTTCTCCCCGGAAAACACAAGCCCTTCCTCAACGTCTCCCCCGCGGGACATTTCGAGCCGGTCGATGATGCAGAAGGAATGGCTGCATTTTTTCAGGCAGCCCCTTTTGCACTGGCCGTCGTAGACGCTTTCCCCGCCGTGAAGCCGGCGAAGGAACCGGTTCCGGATCGCCCGGCCCGGCAGCCCGACCGGTGAATCGACCAGGACGACGTCCTCCTGCCTGGCGTTCAGATAGGTCTGCTTGAAGGCTTCGGAGACATCGCATTCCCTGGTGAGGACGAAACGCGTCGCCATCTGCACGCCGTCCGCGCCGTACCGGCTCATCATTTCGCCGACTTCGTATCCGTCCGTGATCCCCCCCGCGGCGATGAGCGGAACCTTCTTCACCACCTTCCGGACCTCGGGAAACAGCTCGCGCAGAGCCCTGTCGGTGCCGAGGTGGCCTCCGGCTTCCTTGGCCTCAACCACGATCGCGTCGGCCCCGCTGCGCTCCGCGAGCTTGCCGAACTCGGGAGAGGAAACGATGGAGACGATGGGTACGTTATGGTCCTTGCCGACCTTGAAGATATCGCGGGAGAATCCCGCCCCTGTGACTATCATGTCCACACCGGCCTCGATGGAGGCCTTGACGGCTTCCATGAACTCACGGATGGCGAACATGATGTTGACGGCGACGATCCCCTGGGTCATCCGCTTCGCCTTGCGGATGTCCTCCCGGAGCTCGTCCACAGGGATGCCGGAGCCCCCGATCGTCCCGATTCCCCCGCATTCCGCCACCGCTGCCGCGAGCGAGGACGTCGAAACGCGGACGGACATCCCCCCCTGCACGATCGGGATGCGCGCCGTGAATTTACCTATGGTAAGAGTCGGCAGTCTCAACGTTCCCCCCCGTTCAAAGCAATAATATTACTCCAATATTTCCGGGCGGTGAAGTAAAAATTACCCTTCCCTTCATACCGCGCAGGGGGACCCCCTGCCGGGCAGCAGGGACAAACGGAAGGGACGCTCGGGCAATTTCCGATCCCTTAAGGCTGCCGCGATCCCGGAAAGGGGGACGATCCGGTATCCCAGCTCCGCCGCACCACGTAAAATCTCCGCCAAAGCGTCCCCCCAGATTCCACCCTCGGCTTCCGCATGCGCGGGCAGGACGTGGATTCCCCCCGTCGAAAGCGCCGAAAGTACCGCTCCGGCCCCCTTTGCGCCTCCCGATTCCTCCAGGCAGGGCAGGTCGGAGGGGACTTCGAGCTTCCCCGTACCCGCAAGAACGAAGGGAACCGGGGCGCGCGTGCAACTCAGGTATTCCCAAGGATATTCCGAAAGGACAGCGACCGCCCGCTCGGTAAGCAGCCATGCAGGAGCTGCGAAAGCCCTGGGCGCGTGGCCGAGGCAATCACGGTAGGCGGCAAGCCCCCGGTCGAACCACTCCCGGATCCATCCCTCTTCCTTGCGCGGCAAGGCGTCCTGCCAGGTGCGGTGGTCCCATGCGTGGAACTCGACCTCGTGTCCCTGCGCCTCGATCTCCCTGCACAACTCCGGGAACGCGGCTGCGATCATCGGGGCGGGAAGAAGCGTTCCGTAGAGGGCGGTCCTCCACCCGTAAAGCCCCGGAGCGTTCGTTCGCACCATCTTGGCGAGGAACCGGGGATTGCGGAGGAGCCGGTAGACCGCTTTTCCCGAGTTGTCCGGGCCGAAGGAGAGAAAGAAGGTGGCGCGGACCGAGGCGGCCGACAGCGCCGCAAGGAGCGCGGGAACCCCCGCCTCCATCCCGCGCCGCGTGTCGACGTCGATCTTGAGAGCCAGTATCCGCTCGCCGGCCATCTACCCGCAGCTATACTTGGTTTCTTCCCCGTCCGGCCGCGGCGCGGCGCTTCGGAGGCGCGTTTTCTTCGAGGAAAGCGTCGAGCGTCCGCTTCAACGCGTCCCGGAGCCCCACCTTCGGGCTCCAGCCGAGGAACTCCTTCGCCCTCGCAATCGACGGCGTTCGGGTTTGAATGTCCTGGTATCCCTTCCCGTAGAACTGGTCCGAGCTCACCCCCACGATTCCCGGAATCTTTCTCCCCCTGGCGAAGGGATGCTTCGCGAAAAGGTCCCGGAGGATGCGGGCCAGGTCGCGGACCGAGCAGTCGTTCTTCGGGTTCCCGATGTTGTAGATCCTTCCGGAGGCGCACCCCCCGCGGTTCTCGAGGATTTTCATAAGCCCGGCGATCCCGTCGTCGACGTAAGTGAAACAGCGGCGCTGCATGCCGCCGTCCACGAGCTGGATGGGCTCGCCGAGGAACAGGTTGGCGATGAACTGGGTCACCACGCGCGAGCTGCCTTCCTTCGCCGTTTCGATAGAGTCGAGCCGGGGGCCGATCCAGTTGAACGGCCGGAACAGGGTGAACGAAAGCCCCTGCCGCCCGTAGGCCCAGATGACCCGGTCCAGCAGCTGCTTGCTGCAGGAGTAGATCCACCGGTCCCTGGAGATGGGGCCCAGGACCAGCGGGGAATTCTCCTCGTCGAACTCGGCGTCCTGGCACATGCCGTACACTTCGGATGTGGAAGGGAAGACGACCCGCTTGCCGTAACGGTGGGCCTGGCGCACGATCCGGAGGTTCTCCTCGAAGTCCAGCTCGAAGACCGAGAGGGGACGCTCCACGTAAACCTTCGGAGTAGCGATGGCGACGAGGGGCAGCACCACGTCGGCTTTCTTGATGTGATACTCGATCCACTCCTTGTTGATGGAGATGTCCCCTTCGACGAACTCGAACCTCGGATGGTCGACCATTGCCCCGAGGCGCTCCGCCGAAAGGTCCATCCCGTACACCTTCCAGCCGGTGTCCGCAAGGATGCGCGCGGTCAAATGATGCCCGATGAAGCCGTTGACTCCGAGAATCAGTACCTTCATTCGAATCCTCCCTTTATCGCCTTCCCGAAGAGGGCCGCGATCGCCTCCCCCTCCGCCTTCCTGCGGTTCCACTCCGCCTCCTCGATCTGCAGAAGGCCCGATCCGGTGCCGACCAGGACGCGCGCAGGCGTGCGCACCGTCGTAAGGCATCCGCTCGCCGTTTGCAGCGAGGTTCCCCCCGCGACCGTCATCTTACCCGGCGCGGGCGCTTCGGGGAAGCCTTCCGCCGGCACGGGCCTGGCGCGCCATATGTAGCACTTCTCCCCGCCCAGCGTCGAGAAGGCGCCCGGGTAAGGACGGGTGACCGCGCGTACGAGGTTGTATATTTCAACCGCCGGGCGGCTCCAGTCGATCCGCCCGTCCTCCGGCCTTCGCCCGCCGTAGTAGCTCCCCTTCTCTATCTCGTTGCGCCGCCTCGGTATATCCCCACCGGCGATCCTCGGCAGGATGCCCGCCAGCAGGCGCTCCGCCGCCCCCTCCATCTTTCCGTACAGCGTGAACGCCGTGTCCTCGAACGAGATCGGCACCGGCTCCTGCGCCACGATATCCCCCGCGTCCGGCTTTTCGGCCATCACATGCAGGGTCATGCCGGTCTCCGTTTCGCCGTTCACCAGCACCCAGTTGACCGGGGCCCGCCCCCGGTATTTCGGCAGGAGCGAGCCGTGCATGTTCATTCCGCACAGCCCGGGAGCCGAAAGGATCTCCTTCCCCAGCATCGAGCGGTAATAGAAGGAGAAGAGAAGATCGGGCTCGGCGGCGCGGATCGTCTCCGGCCAGGGGGGGTCGTTCACTCTTTCGGGGAGGTGGACCGGAATCCCGTTCTCCCGGCAGAACTCCGCCACCGAACCGAACCAGATGGTTTCTTCCGGGTCGTCGGCATGCGAAAAAACCATAGGCACTTCGAACCCGTGCGAAAGGAGCGCACGGACGCCGATGATCCCCACGTTGTGATAGGCGAAGGCGATCGCGCGCAACCGCCTCACTCCCCGTGGACCTTCCGTATGGTGAACCTCGGCCGTTTACGGACCTCGTGGTAGATGCGCCCCACGTACTGTCCCATGATCCCGAGGGCGAAGAATAGCCCGCCGACGAAGAAGAACAGTATGGCGAACAGGGTGAAGACGCCGTACTCCGCCCACGCCGCGCCGTAGACAAGGCGCATGACGCCGAGCATGAAGCCGAGCGCGATGCCGCCGAGCGAAAGCACGGTGCCGAGGTACAGCAGGACCTTGAGCGGGAATTCGGAAAAGGAGGTGAGCAGGTCGAACTGGAGGCTGAGCAGTTTCGGCAGGGTGTAGTTCGAGATGCCGCCGTGCCGTTCCTCATGGGCGACCGGGATCTCCGTCATCCGTTTCGCGTAAAGGGTCGCAAGCGCGGGGATGAAAGTGGAATATTCCTGGCTCTCCACCATCCGGTCGACGACCTCCCGGCGGTAGGCGCGCAGCATGCAGCCCCAGTCCGTCATGCGGACGCCGGTGATCTTCCGCGTCATCGCGTTTACGATGCGCGACGGGATCGTGCGCAAAAGCGAGTCGCGCCGCATCCGCCGTACCGTCCCGACGACCTCGTAGTTCCCCTCCTCCATGACGCGGATCATCGAGGGGATTTCCTCCGGGGGGTTCTGAAGGTCCGCATCGAGCGTAACGACGATCTTTCCGCGCACGATGGAAAAACCCGACATGACGGCGGAGTGCTGCCCGTAATTCCGCGTCAGCTCCACGACGCGCACTCCCCGCCGCCCCACGAATCCCGAGAGGACCTCGAGCGAACGGTCGCGGCTTCCGTCGTCGACGAAGATGATCTCGAAGGGGCGGCCCATCGGCTGAAGCGCGGCCTCCATCCTGTCCATGAGCAGGGAGAGGTTCTTCTCCTCGTTGTAGACGGGGATGACGACGGAGATCACGCGGGAATTTCCGAAAGGATCTCGCGGATCGCCGCGCAGACGTAGTCGGCGTCGGCGTCGGCCATCCCGGGGTACAGCGGGAGGGAGAGGATGCGGGCGCCGGCACGTTCGCATCCGGGGAAGTCCCCTTCCTTCGTTCCGAACCGTTCCCTCACGTAGGACAGAAGGTGGCAGGGGGGGAAATGCAGCCCGGTCCCGACGTTGTAATCCGCAAGCCGCGCCAGGAACGCATCCCGGTCCATCGACGTGACCTTGACTATGAACAGGTGCCAGGCATGCTCGTGCGGATAGCCCGGGGATTCCGGCAGGTCGATCCCCCGGACCCCGGCAAGCCCGTCGAGATAGCGCGCCGCAAGAGCCGCGCGCCGCCGGTTCATCAGATCGAGTTTTTGCATCTGGACCACTCCCATCGCCGCCTGGAGGTCGGGGAGGTTGTACTTGTATCCCGGCTCGCGGATGTCGTAATGGGGAGTGCCCCCCTTGCCGTACCGCTTCCACGCGTCGCGCTCGATCCCGTGGAACCGCAGAAGCCGGAGCTTCCCGGCCAGGGCGCCGTCGTTGCAGGTCACCATCCCGCCTTCGCCGGTCGTGATGTTCTTGATGGGGTGGAAGGAAAAGATGGCGATGTCGCCGTAGCCTCCGGCATGTTTCCCCTTATACCGGGTTCCCACGGCATGGGCGGCGTCCTCGATCACCGGTATGCCCGCCCTGCCGGCCGCGGCGCGGATCGGATCCAGGTCGGCCGGGGCCCCGGCGAAGTGCACCGGAACGACCGCCTTAGTCCGCCGGGTGATCGCGCGCTCCATCCCGTCGGGCGATACCTGCAGGGACCCGTAGTCGCTGTCCGCGAAGACGGGCCGGGCGCCCCTCAGCGCGATCTGGTTCACCGTGGAGGCGAACGTCATCGAGGGAGTGACGACCTCGTCCCCGTCGCCGATGCCGAGAGCGGCAAGAACGATATGCATACCCGCGGTGGCGGACGAAACCGCAACCGCATGCGCCGCTCCGGACAGGTCGCGGAACTGCGCTTCGAGTTCCGCGACCCTCGGCCCGCTGGTGATCCACCCGGACCGGATCGATGCCGCTACGGCGTCGATTTCATCGTCGTCGAGCCAGGGACGTGAAAGGGGGAGAAAATCTTTTCGGATTTCCAAACGGTATGCCTCGCGCGCCTTGTCGTTTTCGTCAGGGACGGTTCACAATGAGGATACCCGCATCGGACCGGTAGAGCAACCGATGGCCGGGGAACTTCTCCAGGATGAGCGGCATCGCGTCGCGCTTGAAGACGCAAAACACCCTGGCGCCCGATCCCCAAAGCCGCTGGAACCCCGCCGCGTCGAGGAAATACTCCCCGCGGTCTTTCGCCCGGGTAATGCCGAATTCCAGCTCACCCGCCTCCTCCACGAGGACCGCGCGCCGTTTCGTATAGAAGGGAATCCCGTGCCGGTACGTACGGTACTGCGCAACGACGTCTCCCGGCCTCATGTCGGAGGCGAGGACGGCCGCCATTTCCTTCACCGACTTGTACGATCCGATGTGCCTCGCGGCGGGACGGTTCAACGAGGTCAGGAAGAGCGCCAGCAGGAGAAACGAGAGAAGGATCACGCGCTCGGCGGAAAGCCGCCGGATGAAAAGGGGAACGGTCCCCCAAAGCAGGATCAGTACGATCGGCAAAGCAGCAAGGGAAGTCCACTCCGCAGGATCGAGGCGGTGTTTGGAAAATGAAGGGAGCAGAAAGATCGCGGCGGCAAGAAGCGCCGCGAGCCCCAGCGGAGACCGGCAGCGCGTCGATCCGTCTTCCCGTTCCGCCCACAGGTCGAGGCCCCTCCCGAACAGCACGGCCAGCGGAGGGAAGAGCGGCGCCAGGTAGGTCGGCAGCTTCGATCCCGAGAAGGAGAAGAACAGAAAGATGAACAGGACCCAGGAGAGGAGGAACAACAGGTCCTCCCTCGGGAGAAATCTTTCACGCGCGTCCCTCACGGCGAGGAAGACCCTGCGCAGAAACGCGATCCACGGAGCGAACCCCCCGATGACGACCGGGATGAAATACCAGAACGGCTGCACGTGGCGGTGGATCTTCGTGGTGTACCGCAGGATCTGCTCGTGCACGAAGAAGAACCACAGGAAGTCGGGATTATTCCTCTGGACGGCCGCAAGCCAGGGAAGAGCGACGGCGAGAAACAGGAGGATGCCGGGCAGGGAGATCGCACGCGGAATCTCCCGGTGCCTGCGCGAAAGCGCGAGCCAGCTCACGATTATCGCGGCGGGAAACACCGCCCCCACGAGACCCTTCGTGAGAAACGCCAACCCCGCTGCTCCGTACGAGACGACGAGATAAAGGCGGCTCTCCCGTTTACCCGAAAGATAGAGGTAGGCGGGGAAGATCGCGAGGAATAGCGTTACCGCAAGAGTCATGTCGAGCGTGTTGAGCCGGCCGATGACGTAGTAATAGAGGGAAGTGGACAGAACGATCGCCGAGAAAAGACCCGTGCGCCAGCCCGCGAAACAGGAGCCCATCCAGTACGTCAACAGGATCCCCGCCACCGAAACCGCCGCGGTGAACGACCGTGCCGCGAACTCGTTCTCGCCGAAAAGGCGCAGGCAGAGCGCGTTCCCCCAGTAGAAGAGAGGGGGCTTTTCCAGGTAGACGAAGCCGTTCAGGCGCGGCGTCACGAAATCGCCCGAAAGAAGCATCTCGCGGGGGATCTCGGAGTATCTTCCTTCGTCCGGCTCCATCAGCGGCATCGTTCCGAGCGCCGAAAAGTAGAAAAGGACGAAGGCGAGAACGAGGAGCGACAGTGTGCGGGGGCTCACTTCCGCCGCCGATGTATAAGGATGTACCCCATGGCGGGGAATTATATCTCATCGGCGCGGGGCGTCCCGGCGATGATTCGGGAGAAGCCGGGTGAACTTGGTATAATACGCGCATAATATCCCCGGGGTGGGCGAGGAAAGGAGGATGTCATGAAGATGTCCCGTTCGACGTGCGTGCTGTTCTCGTCGTTCCTCGCGCTGGCCGTATCATTCGCCGCTCCCGCCCTCGGGGAAAGCGGCAGGAAGAAGGCGGCTTCCCCCGCCGGGCCGGTGTCACCCGTTTTCGGCGTAGGCATCCCCGGCGGATACAGGAACTGGCAGCTCATCGCTGTCTCCCACCGCACCGACAACAAGGACGAACTCCGGGCGGTCCTCGGGAACGAAATCGCCATGAAGGCGTTCCGCGGAAAGACGCTTCCCTTCCCCGACGGGGCCATGATTGCGAAGCTTGCCTGGAAACGCGAGCCGATGAAGGAGTTCGCGGGAGCGTGGGTCCCCGGCGTCGCCCCGCGGATCGAATTCATGGTGAAAAACTCGAAGAAATACGCGGCAACCGGCGGCTGGGGATTCGGGCGGTTCATCGACGGAAAACCCGCGGACGAGGCGGCCCACAATTCCTGTTTCCCGTGCCACCAGGCTAACGTGAAGGACCACGACTTTATCTTCACCCGGTACGCGCCGTGACCCTGCGGGCCGGCCGATGAAATACCGGGCTGGAACGATCGGGAAGGTGCTGCTGGCGCGGATCGACCACGGGGAGCCGATCGTCCCAGCCCTCACGGAATTGTGCGCGAAGGAAGGGATCCTTGCCGGCTGGTTCTTTCTTCTTGGAGCCGTGACGAAGGGAAGCATGGTCACCGGTCCACGGGAGGAGAGCCTGCCTCCCGTGCCCGTCTGGACGGGGTTCCCGCAGCCGCACGAGATCGTCGGAATGGGAAGCGTCGCCCGTAAGGACGGCGCCCCGTCCCTTCACCTTCACGCCTCGCTGGGCCGCGGCAACGAGCCGCTGACCGGGTGCATCCGCAAGGAAGGGGAAGTGTACCTCGTGGTGGAAGCGCTGATCCTCCAGGTCGACGGTATGTCGGCTTCGCGTGAGCCGGACGCCCGCACCGGGCTGGAGCTGTTATCCGTTGAGTGATTTCTCCGTGAGACCGCTGCGAAGCGGCAGCTCCGGGAACCTGACGCTGGTGGAGCACGCGGGAACTGCGTTCCTGGTGGACGCGGGCCTGCCATCCCAGCGCGCGCTTTCGGCAGCGCTGTCCGAGGCGGGATTCGATTGGGACGATATCGACGCCGTCCTCGTATCTCATCTTCACGGAGACCACATACACCCTTCCGCGGTCGCATGCTGCGCCCGGCACGACGTGCCGATCCTTATCCACGAGAAAAACGTAAGAGCGTATTCCCGCAGGATCCTTTCCCGGTCTCCCGCCTCCGGCCCCCTTAGGACCTTCGGCGGCGAGCCGTTCGCCGTCGGGAGCATCGAGGTTCATCCGTTCGCCGTCCCGCATGACGCCGAGGGTCTCACATGCGGTTTCCGCATCGAGGCCCGCTCGGGGGACCGCGAAGCGCGCGTCTCCATGGCCACCGACCTCGGGACCGGCGGGAATGGTCTCTTCGAGCGGTTCGTCGACAGCGACATAATCCTCATCGAATCTAACTACGACCCGTCGATGCTCGCCTCGAGCCACCGGAACCATGTCGACCGGGCGCGTGTGGATTCCGACGTGGGCCATCTTTCCAACGAGCAGGCGGGGAAATTTCTCGTGCGTACGTTCCAGGAAAGCCGGAAACTGCCGCGGGCGGTGGTCCTTTGCCACTTGAGCGCGGATCACAACACGCCGGCGCTTGCCGTCTCTACCGTCAGGGGGATCCTGTCGCGGTACGGTTTCGGGGATGTGCCCGTGCACGCCGCGAAGCGGAACGGGCCTTCGCCGCGCTATTTCGCGATGGAGGCGGGCCGGAGATGAATATATAATCCGATGAGGACGTCAAACGCTCCGGGGAGGTTATCAATGCGGAAGATCCTGTGCACGGCGATCGCCGCCGTTTTCCTGGCAACGATCCTCCACGGGTGCGCGGAAACCGGCCGTACGATACGGGAAAATCCAAAAACGACGATCGGGGCGGGCGCGGGCGTCGTGGGCGGAGCCGTGGTCGGCGGGCTCATCGGGGGAAAGCGCGGCGCCGTGGTCGGGGGACTTCTCGGCGGACTTGCGGGGGGAGCTATCGGCCACCATCTCGACCAGCAGGAGAAAACGCTCGCCCAGACGAGCAGGGAATACGCATACTCCCCCTCCCAGGGGATCCGGCTCAAGATCGAGTCCGTCCGGTCCAACCCGGCGGTCCTGGCTCCCGGAGAGACGATCAACATAAACCTGACGTACGCCGTCCTCGTCCCTTCCGCCGAACAGCAGGTCCTCGTCAGGGAAACACGGGAAATTCTCGTCAACGGGTCTTCCGTCGGAAAAACCTCGATCGAGATCGCGCGGGAAGGCGGGACGTGGAAGAGCATCGTCCCCATCACGCTGCCCGCCGATGCCCCGGCGGGGAAATACCGCGTCGTCGCATCGGTTGAAAGCATGGGGGGCGGGAAGGACATCGGAGAGACGTTCTTCAAGGTCCGCCAATAGTTTCCCTTCACACTTCCGGCATGCCGCGAACGATACGCAGAAAAGACGTCGAGCTTCTGGCCGACGCGAGGCACTGGGACCCTTTCTCGGTTCTCGGTCCTCATGTCGTTCACGTCGGAGAACAGAAAGCGCTGGCCATCCGCGCCATCCTGCCGCGCGCCTCGCAGGCGTTCGTGACGGTTTCAGGCGAAGGGGGGCAGCCCCCGGCGGAAATGAAGCGCCTCCACCCGGAAGGCGTGTTCGAGGCGGTTTTTCCAGGCGTCGCCGAGCCCTTCCCGTACCGGATCGAAATCGTCGACCGCGAGGGATACCGCTGGATCCAGGACGATCCGTACTCCTTCGGCTGCATCCTGACGGAGTTCGATATCCACCTGCTGTCCGAAGGGACGCACCTCGACCAGTACAACAAGCTCGGCAGCCATATTTTCCGGATGGGAGCCGTTTCAGGCGTCTCCTTCGCCGTCTGGGCCCCTAACGCCGAGCGCGTCTCCGTTGTGGGCAACTTCAACCACTGGGACGGCCGGGCCCACCCGATGAGAAACCGCGGCGACTGCGGCGTCTGGGAGATTTTCATTCCGGGGCTGGCGGAGGGGGAAATCTACAAGTACGAGATCCGGGCGCGCGTAGCGGGAGAAGTGTTTCTCAAGTCCGACCCATTCGCCCTCCGCTTCGAACCGCCGCCCCGCACCGGATCGATCGTCTGGAATATAGACGGCTACACATGGGGCGACTCCGAGTGGCTCGCCGCACGTGCCTCCCGAAACCCGGTGGAAGCGCCGATGACGGTCTACGAAGTCCACCTGGGCTCGTGGAAGCGGAAGGAGGAAGAGAATTACAGGTACCTCACCTACCGGGAGCTGGCGGATGAACTCATCACCTACGTCCGCGAAATGGGATATACGCACATCGAGCTGCTGCCGGTCACCGAACACCCCTTCGACGGCTCCTGGGGGTACCAGACGCTCGGACACTTCGCCCCCACCGCGAGGTTCGGCCTTCCCGGGGACTTCATGGAATTCGTGGACAGGTGCCATCAAGCGGGAATCGGGGTGCTCCTCGACTGGGTGCCGGCCCATTTCCCGAAGGACGCGCACGGGCTGGCACGGTTCGACGGAACCCATCTTTATGAACATGCCGACCCGCGGAAAGGGGAGCACAGCGACTGGGGAACGCTCATATTCAACTACGGGCGGCGCGAGGTGCGGAATTTCCTTCTCTCCAGCGCTCTCTTCTGGCTCGAGAAGTACCACATCGACGGCCTCCGGGTGGATGCGGTGGCCTCGATGCTCTACCTCGACTATTCCAGGGACAACGGCGCCTGGATTCCCAACGAGTTCGGGGGGAGGGAGAACCTGGAAGCCATCTCGCTCCTGAAGCGGATGAACGAGCTCGTACACGAGAAGCATCCGGGGGCGGTGACGATCGCGGAGGAATCGACCGCATGGCCGATGGTGTCGCGCCCGGTCTACGTCGGCGGGTTGGGGTTCACCTTCAAGTGGAACATGGGATGGATGCACGACATGCTGGAATACATGGAGAAGGAGCCGGTCCACCGGAAATTCCACTTCGGGACGCTCACCTTCGCACTGCTCTACGCCTTCCACGAGAACTTCGTCCTCCCCTTCTCCCACGACGAGGTCGTCCATCATAAACGCGCGATGCTGGACAAGATGCCCGGGGACCTGTGGCAGAGGTTCGCGAACCTGCGCCTCCTGTATTCCTACATGTACGCACACCCGGGAAAGAAGCTGCTCTTCATGGGGGGGGATTTCGGCCAGTGGGTGGAATGGAACCACGACGGGCAGCTTTCGTGGGACCTTCTCCAGTGGGATACGCATAAAGGACTGCAGGCGCTGGTGCGGGACCTGAACCGCCTCCACGTGTCCGTGCCCGCCCTGCACGAAGTCGACTTCCGCCCCGAGGGGTTCGAGTGGATCGACTTCCACGACGTGGACAACAGCATTATCTGTTTCCTGCGGCGGGCGAAATCCCCCGACGATTTCATGGTATGCGTGTACAATTTCACTCCCGTCGTCCGGAAGGATTACAGGGTGGGCGTTCCCGCCCCCGGCTTGTACCTCGAGGCGTTCAACAGCGATTCCGCCTATTACGGCGGCAGCAACATGGGCAACGTGGGCGGCGCGAACGCGGAGGCCGTTCCGTGGAACGGCCGTCCCTGGTCCGTGAGCCTGACTCTCCCTCCGCTGGGCGCGCTGTACCTGCGACTTTCGGGATAGCGCGCATGCTCGCGTCCACCTTCCGGGCGCTGCGGCACCGCAACTTCCGGCTCTGGTTCTACGGGCAGCTCACCTCCCTCGTCGGGACGTGGATGCAGACGATCGCCCAGAACTGGCTGGTGTACCAGTTGACCGGATCGGCGCTGGACCTGGGGCTCGTGAACTTCGTGGGCGCCATTCCCCTTGTGCCGTTGACGCTCTATGCGGGCGCAATCGCCGACCGGTTCTCGAAGCGCAGGATCATCTTCCTGATGCAGGGCGCGATGATGGTCCTGGCGTTCGTTCTTGCCGGTCTTTGCTGGACGGGGGTCGTGCAGGTGTGGCATGTGCTCGTCCTTGCCTTCCTGCTCGGCGCCACGCAGGCGCTCGACACTCCCGCGCGGCAGGCGTTCGTCGTGGAACTGGTGGGGAAGGAAGACCTGTCCAACGCCATCGCGCTCAACGCGGGCATCTTCCACGGCGCGCGGGTGATCGGGCCGGCGGCGGCCGGGATCCTCGTCGCGTACGTCGGCCTTTCCGGGGCCTTCTTCCTGAACGGGGTGAGCTTCATCGCGGTGCTTGGCGGGCTTTTCCTCATGGATGCCGCGCTCATCCACCGCACGCACTCCGAAGGGAAGCTCGGGGACGATATCCTCGGCGGCGTCCGCTACATCGGGGCGCATCGCGCGCCGATGGCGGTTGTCACGCTCATCTCATTCGCGGCGCTCCTGGCGATGCCGTACCACGTTCTCGTCCCGATCTTCGCGAAGGAAACCTTCGGCGGGGGCGCAGGCATGTACGGGCTCCTCATGTCCGCAGCGGGGGTCGGGGCCGTGCTCGGTTCATTGTACGTGGCGACCGGCTGGGCCGTACGGCGCAAGGGGATGGCGCTGACCGCGGGAAGCCTGTCGTTTCCCCTTTTGCTCATCGCCTTCGCTTTCTCCCGCAACCTGGTCCTGTCCGTCGCGCTCCTGACCGCCATCGGGTTCGCCTTCGTTCTCCAGAACGCACCTGCGAACTCTCTGCTCCAGTCGCTCGTGCCGGATCACCTGCGGGGAAGGGTACTGGCGATCTACGTGTCCCTCTTCCTCGGCATGATGCGGCTGGGGAGCCTGCTCCTCGGATTTCTCGCCGCCGCGACTTCAGCGACCGTTGCGCTGGCCGCCACGGCCGCCGCGAGCCTCGCGGCGGGGCTCGCAGTCTACGCGAAATACCCCGAACTGCGGCGAATGGAGTGATCGCCGCAGCTCAAGCGGAGCGTTTACGGGAGGATCGAATGACAACGCGTTTACGGTTCGGGTTTGCCTTGATGTTGGCCGGGCTGCTGTGGGCTTCGGCGGCCTTCGGGTGGTCGTTCGCCGTGTGCGGCGACAGCAGGGACGACAAGAACGGAATCTTTCCCAGGATACTCGCGACCGTGCGCGACTCCGGGATGGAGTTCCTCATTCACACGGGGGACCTCGAGCATCCGGGGGGGAAGAAGTCGTGGGAAGCGTTTAAAGCGAAGACGGCCGGATTCCATAAACCGTTATATATAGCGATCGGGAACCACGAGCTGTACCGAAGCACGCGGGAGGAGTTCACCCGGTTCTTCGGCCTCGCTGGAACATCCTACGCGTTCACCCACAAGGACGCCCGGTTCGTCGTCGTGGACAACGGGGGCGGAACGTTCGCCGACAACACCCTTGAATGGCTCGACCGGGAGCTCGCCGCGCATCCGAAAAAAAAGAACGGGATCTCCCGCCTGGTCGTCTCGATGCACTTCCCCCCGCACACCGACAACATCTTCCCGCACGGGACGAAAAACGGCTACCGCGACCAGAGCATGAAACTGCTGAAGATCCTCTCGCGCCACAAGGTGGACCTGCTCCTCTGCAGCCACGAGCACATGCACCTGGTCGACGATTGGAACGGGACGAAGGTGATCGTATCCGGCGGCGCGGGCGCCCCTCTGGTTCCCTTCCAGAAGTACGGGTTCTACCGGATAGACGTCACCGACCACGGCATCCGCGAGACGTTTATCCCGATCAGATAAAAACGGCCGGGAGGTCCCGGCCGTTCCGTAATTCGACAGGCTATTTCCGGGAGCGGATGTTATGCACCCGGCGCGGGCAGGGAACCCGGCGTTCCGCCTTCGAGGCTCTTGTCCTCTTCCCTCATCTCTTTCCATGGAGGCAGGATCTTCATCAGCACCGTGAGTATGACCAACGGCAGGCACAGAAGCACCAGCGTATAGAGGAGACCCTCTATCCCGGTCACCTCCATCTTGTATGTCGTAAGTCCCCGGAAGCTCTTGGAGAACATCTGCCCGCCTATGACGACGTTCCACCGCATCGTGAAAATGCCGAACTGGATCAGGAGCACGGAAATGAAGTAGAGCATTTTCCGCAAGTCCTCGTTCAGGGTGAACCGTCTCTTGAAGATCTTGGTCGCGCCGATGATCCCGAGGGGAAGGATCATCCCCAGCAGGACCTGTATGATGACGAGGCTCATGAAGAGCTTGCTCATGACCATTTCCGAGAGGATCTTGATCTCCTCCTCGCTCTGGTAGATGCGATGGATGAAATCGACGAACTCCAGCGTGAAGTCGACGATGACGGCGTAGAAGAGGAAATCGACCGCCTTGTCGACGCACTTCATGTTGATCTTCCCGCCTGTGAGCGGCGTTATGACCATGTACAAGAGGATCACCAGCGCGACCCCCGACACGATGGCCGAAAAGAGGAAGGCGATCGGCATCAGCACGCTGCTCCACCACGGGTTCGCCTTGACGGATCCGAATATGAAACCGACGTATCCGTGCAGCAGGAAGGCCGACGGGATGCCGATGATGGTGATCGTCTTCAAGGCCTTGTGGTCGAAGGTGACGGCGCTTTCGCTACGGTCCCTGGAAAAGAGCGACAGGACCTTGTGGATCCATTTCATAGGGCCCGACCCGCCTTCCGCCCAAACGATCATGTCGACGCGATAGACGAACCAGATCTCGATGAGAAGCACCGCCATAAGGTACCAGGCGTAGACGAAACCGAACATCGCCATGGCCGAAGACGGCTGCGGCGTCAGGAACATTTCGAAGCACCGCTCCGGGTGGCCCAGGTGCGACAGCAGCGGCAGCGGGGCGACGAGGAGATAGGACAAGGCCGTCAGGAGAGACAGCCGGTAGAGCGGCTGGACCTCCTTGACGTTGAAAACCTTGACTAGCGACGCCAGGATGAACGCCCCGGCGACGATTCCGGTGATGTACGGGTAGACGACGATGAGCAGCCCCCAGTGGACCTCGATCTCGTTCGGGTAGATGTAACCCGTGATCTGGGGCATGATCTCCTTCAGGGTGTGCAGCAGCTCCTGGTTCATCGGACCTCTCCGTCAAGACCTGCGTAGTAGGCTTTCGGCTCCGTGTTGAGAGCCGGTTTCAGCACGTGGATCTTGTTCATCCGCCGGAACCTCGACAGGGGGCTTGCGCTGCTGTTCAGGTCCCCGAAAATCCGGGCCTGGGTCGGACAGACCTCGACGCATGCGGGAAGCAGGTCCTGCGAGATCCGGTGATAGCAGAAGGTGCACTTGTCCGCCGTCCGCGTAACCGGATGAAGATATCGCGCGCCGTACGGGCAAGCCTGTATGCAATACCGGCAGCCGACGCACGTCTTTTCGTTGACGAGGACGACTCCGTCCGCCGTCTGGAAGGTCGCCCCGACGGGGCAGACCTGGGCACACGGAGGATCCGCGCACTGGTTGCAAAGCTTCGGGACGAAGAAGCTTCGCAGGATGCTGCGGTCGCCGGAAGTATCGGCGGCCATAGGCTCCGCGTTCGGATTGATCGCCTTGACGACCGCCTCTCCGTCCTTCCGAATGATGTAACGCTCGACCCACGTACGGAAGAAGAACGGCTCACGAGGGACGTCGTTCTCCACCTTGCACGCCTCCATGCAGCGGCCGCAGCCGATGCACTTGTCCACCGAGACGCCGAACCCGTACCACTTCCCCTTCCGCGGGGCTTCTTTCGCCAGCGCGCTCGATGGGAAGAGCTTCAATATCCCCCCTCCGATCGCGGTGCCGGAGACGAGGAACGCCAGAGTGTTCCTCAGAAAATTCCGCCTGCCGTTCATTCTTCCACCTCCGGCGAATGGGGATAATGGCATTGCCAGCACACGTATTTCTCACCGTGCGTCGCCAGGTCCACTCTCGGGGCGTTCTTCGCCATCCTGTCCTTCGCGTCCTTGGCGTGGCACTTTCCGCAGAACTCCCTGCTCTGCGGCTTCGACGGCTTCACGCTCCGCGGGGCGATCTTGTGCTGCCGGGGCGCCTGGTGGCACGTCGTGCATTCCAGGGCCACGTGGTGGGACACCGCTTTCGTACGGGCGATCTCTCCGTGGCACGCGGAGCACTCCTTCGGAGTCGTCGGCGGCTTCGGGTCGTGCGGGTTGTGGCACGACGCGCAGGGCTTCAGCGGGTTGTGGGCCACCGGGTTTATCTGAGGGAAGCCTCTGGGACGTGAAGGATTGTATGCATGGCACAGGACGCAGTAGGCACGCTCCTTCGGGATGGACGGTTTTACCTTGTCCGGGTCCTCGGTATGCGCCTTGGCCGGCCCGTGGCACGTCTCGCAGGAAAGGTCCTTGTGGTACCCCGTCTTCTTCTTCTCGTAGAGCTTGTCGTGGCACTCCGCGCAGGCATGGAAGCCGGCATACTTGACCGGTTTTGCCTGTTCCCTCTTCGTGGAGTCCGCCCACTGGATTTTTACGTCCTTCATCGGCTTCGGGATCAGCACGATGACGACGAACGCCCCGATGATGCCGAAGGCCAGGAAGACGACCAGCAGCCTGACCAGGGCATCCGGCATTTTCGACAGGAAATTTTTCATTGCGCGTTCTTCCTCCCGGAAACTATGGGAAATGATGCGGAGGTATCGGGATTCGCCGGAGATGTGGAAATAGTCATCTGAAATACGGCTCTACGCGACCCTTGGCCCACCCGCCCCCCCGGGTTGTCGTGGGCCTGGAAAAAAGCTTAAGAATTCTATAAAGAGCACGCGGCGATGTCAACGGAAATGGGACCCGCTATCGCCTCAATCGGAATCGGAATCAACCCCGGCTTTCCGGCCGCTGGAGAATGAACATCTGGTCGGCGATCACCGGCGTTACGCCGTCCTCCCCGACGTGGAAGTCCCCGTTGAGGATCGGAATCGCAACCCGGAGGAGCATCGTGTACACGAAGAGCCCGGTGGCCCAGATTCCAATCGTCACCAGGAACTCGATGCCCGTCGGGGAATAATCGTAGATCTCTCCCAGGACGTCGGGCGCCAGCCCCGGGATCACGAGCCCCATGCCCTTTTCGATGTAAACGCCGATGAATATGAGCACGCACCCGATATTGAGCGTGACGAAGTTTTCCCTGGTCTTCGGGATAAGGAAGAGGATGAACGCGGTCACGTTGAAGATCATGGCGGTCCAGATGTAGGGCACAAGCGACGAATGCCCGTGAAGCCCCTGGAAGAGGTACTTCATGGGCGCAAGGTGGATCGTGTCCGAGTAGTACTCCTTGAACACCTCGGCGCCCAGCAGGAAGAGGTTCAGGAACATGGAATAGGCGATGAGCTCGGCGACCTTGAAGATCGCCTCGTCCTTGATTTCCGTCTTGGTGTACTTCCGGATCACCTGGAAGAGCATGATCATGAACGCAGGGCCGGAGCAGAAGGCCGACGCAAGGAACCGGGGCGCGAGAATCGAGGCGTTCCAGAAGGGGCGCGCGCCCAGGCCGTTGTAGAGGAACGCCGTAACCGTGTGGATCGAAACGGCGGCGGGGATGGAGAACAGGATCAGCGGCGTCGTGAAGGATTTGTTCGGCTCCCGCCGGTGGTACAGGTTGTAGAGGATGAAGACGGCGATAACCAGGTTCAGGACAAGGTACGTGTTCAGCACCACAACGTCCCATGCGAGGAGCGACTGCGGGAAGTTGAGAATGCCGATCTTGGGTATGAGGTGCCAGAAGCGCTCGGGACGCCCGATGTCGACGGTTACGAACAGGAGGCACATCACCATGGCGGAAACGGCCAGCATCTCGCCCAGGACGGCGATCTCCTTGATCGGCTTCCAGTGATATACGTACGCGGGAATGACTAACAGGACGGCCGCGGCAGCCACGCCGACGAGGAACGTGAAGTTGGAGATGTAGAACCCCCAGGATACCTGGTCCCGCATCGCGGTGACGATCAGCCCGGCCTGGATCTGGTAAACGTATGCGGCCGCTCCGGCCGCCATCAGCAGCAGGAGGCCCAACACCCATGCGTAATATGCCTTGCTCCCCCGGAAAACGAGGACCAGCGTCCCCTTGAAAAATTCCCAGATCATTTTCATCGTCCGCCCCTGACTCTCACGTCGCGTAGAAGTAGAAGAACTTCGGCTGGGTGTTGAGGTCCTCCTTCAGGATGAACACCCGCTTGTTTTCGATGATGTACCGGATCTCGCTGTCCGGATCCAGCAGGTTCCCGAACTTGCGGGCACCCACCGGGCACGCCTCGACGCACGCCGGGTAGCGCCCCGGGTTCTCCCTCGTCCGCTGGATGCAGAAGGTGCACTTCTCCACAACGCCGACCGGACGGGGGCGGTTCCCGAGGATGTGCGTGTCGGGGTTGAGCTCCGCGGCGGGAAGGCCCGGCTTTTTCCAGTTGAAGTGGCGCGCTCCGTACGGGCACGCAGCCATGCAGTAACGGCAGCCGATGCACCAGTTGTAATCCACCACGACGAGCCCGTCGCTCTCCGTCCACGTGGCCTGGACCGGGCACACCTTCGTGCACGGAGGGTTCTTGCACATGTGGCACTGGACGGGCATGTAGAAATGTCCCGGTTCCGGCACCTTGGCCGGGTTGTAGTACTGCTCCGCCTCCTCCAGGTCCACCCCCTTCTCCTTGTTAAGCTGAAGGACGCGGATCCAGTGGATCTGCGGATCGCGGGACTGGTTGTTCTCCTTGACGCAGCCGTAGACGCAGCGCCGGCAGCCGATGCACCGCGAGAGGTCGAGCGCGTACCCGTACTGGACGCCCTCGCGAGGAGGCGTGGCCTTCACCTTGACGGGCTTGCCGTACTGAGCGCTGTATTCCCTTTCCATGCGGGCAAGGATCTTCTGCAACTCGTCCTTGCGCAGTTCGCGGAAGTTCTTCTGGAAGAAAGACTCCCAGAACGAGGCGGACGCGTCCTTCCCGGGGAGGGCAAGCGCTCCGGCGGCCGCGGCCAGGCTTTTAAGCGCTTTCCTCCGCGAAAGACGAAAGACCTTCTGCTCGCGCGTTTCCTTGTCCGGCATGTCATCCTCTCCTGTAATTCCTGAAGCGCTGCGCCGGAGGCGCAGGCGGCGAATTCGGGCTGCCCCTCTTCACCGTGTCCTCTCCGGACGGACCGGGGGAGGCATCGGCTGAATGGGCTTGTACCGCGGGTCATGCGGGTTGTGGCAGTGCGCGCACAGCAGGTATTCCTTCTTCCCGTCCCACTGTCCGGACCGCTTGCCGTGGACGCCGACCTTCCAGTCGCGGTACTTGTCACCATGGCACTGTCCGCACAGCCGGTACGACTCCGAGAAGCTTATCTTTTCCCCGGAGACCAGCCGTAGCTTGTCCCGGTTGCCGATATCGTGGCAGTCGAGGCACCAGCGCTGCCCCTGTGCATGGTTCAGGACGATGCCGGTGTGTTCGTCCTTGAGTTCCCTGCGCCTGGGGTTCGGCTTGATTTCCTTGTGGCACTCGGAACACGGGAAGATGCCGGGCGTGAAAGGCGGCGGCGGAACCGGAAACTGCTGCGCGGCCTGCGCCTCCGTCCGGGCTTTCCGTTCTTCCGCCTGGTGCGCGGCTCCCGCGGGTACGGCATGAAGGAAAGACATCGCGATCGCCGCGAAGAGGCAGAGACAGGTCAAGCGTGTATTTCCCATCGGACCCTCGTTGAAAAGATGAAAAGAGGAATTAATGCGTTATTCGGCAATTTTCCCGGCAAACGGGGATTGCCCCCCAACCCCCGATCGCCCTCTACTCCCCCATACGGAGGCCGGTCGCCTCCAGAAATTCAAGATACTCGTAAACAACTTCGAAATGCGCCGCTTCCTCCGCGGACAGGAGCCGGAAGAACTTCTTCTCCATGGGATGCGCCGCCCTGTCGGCCATCCTGCGGTACATTTCGCGCCCTTCCGCCTCGAAGCCCAGGGCCTTGCGCATGGCCGCCGCCGCGTCTCCCGTGACCGTCTTCTCCTTGCGGAGCCTGGCGGTTTCCCGCTGGAACATCCTCATCCTCACCTCGCTCGACGCGGTGGACACGGCCGGAAATTTCCCGTCCTGCTCCAGCTTCGCGTCGATCGCAAGGATATCCTGGCAGTGCTTGTCTTCCAGGACGGCGAGGAGTTCGAAGACCTGCCTCGCGAACGGATCGGACGCTTTGGCCGCCGCGTTGGAGAAAAACCTTTTCCCCTGTTTCTCGAACTTCAGCGCTCGTGCAAGCGCGCCGGACGCATTGTGCTTCCGCTTTACCGGTGCGGCTTTCGGCATATCGGATGCTCCTTGCTCAAAATACCGTTCTAATAAGTATGCGCGACGGAATCCGAAGTTGCCACCTTAATTTTCCTTCCGCTTCGGACGGCGCGACGCTTCGAGGATTTTTTTCCGAAGGCGCAGCGAGTGGGGCGTAACTTCCACCAGCTCGTCGTCGTTGATGAACTCCAGCGAGCTTTCCAGCGAGAGGATGCGCGGAGGAACAAGCCGCAGCGCCTCGTCGGCGCCCGCCGCGCGGATGTTGGTGAGCTTCTTTTCCTTCGTAACGTTGATGTCGATATCCACCGGCCTGGAGTTCTCGCCGACGACCATCCCCTCGTAGACCTGCGTCCCCTCACCGATGAAGAAGGCGCCGCGCGACTGAAGGTGGAAGATCGCGTAGGCGGTCGACCGCCCCGTACGGTCGGCCACCAGCGCCCCGTTTATCCTCTCTGGAATCGGTCCGAGCCAGGGATCGTATCCGTCGAAGAGATGGTTCAGAAGCCCCGTACCGCGCGTCTCCGTAAGGAACTCCGAGCGGAACCCGATAAGCCCGCGCGAAGGGATCCTGTATTCCAGGCGCACCCTGCCCTGCCCGGGATTCACCATCTTCGTCATCTTCGCCTTCCTGGCCCCGAGCCCCTGCGTGACCGCCCCGAGGTAGCTTTCCGGAACATCGACGAAGAGCATCTCAACCGGCTCCTTCAGGACGCCGTTCTCGGTCCTGGTCACCACCTCCGGCCGGGAGACCGACAGCTCGAATCCCTCGCGCCGCATCATCTCGATAAGGATCGCAAGCTGAAGCTCTCCGCGCCCCATGACCGTGAAAGCATCCGTTCCCGAAAAGTCGATCCTTAATGAGACATTCGAGAGAAGTTCCTTTTCGAGGCGGTCCCTCAATTGCCGGGAGGTCACGAACTTGCCCTCCCTGCCTGCCACGGGGGAAGTGTTGATGGAGAAGACCATCGAGACCGTCGGCTCGTCTACGGCGATCCGCGGGAGAGGACGCGGAGTCTCCAGGTCGGAAAGCGTGTCCCCTATGGTGATGCTCTCCGCCCCCGCCACGGCCACGATGTCCCCCGCGCCCGCCTCCGGAATCTCCTTGCGCGAGAGCCCCTCGTACCCGTAAAGGAGGGCCACCTTTATCCGGTCCAGCGCGCCGTTCTTCCCGCAGGCGGTAACCGTCTCCGCGGCCCGGAGAGTACCCGAAAAGACCCTCCCCACGGCCAGCCGTCCGACGTAATCGCTGTAGTCCAGGTTGGTAACGAGGAACTGAAGCGGTCCGGACGGGTCCCCCGACGGCGGCGGAATGTGGGTGAGGATCCGGTCGAAGAGCGGGCGAAGGTCGTGCCCCTCCGCTTTATCCTTTTCCCGGGCCGTCCCGGCGCGCGCGTTAGTGAACAGGATCGGGAACTCGAGCTGCTCCTCCGTCGCGTCGAGGTCGATGAAGAGGTCGTAGACCTCGTTTATCACTTCGTCGATACGCGCGTCGGGCCGGTCGATCTTGTTCACGGCGAGGATCACCGGTAATTCCTCTTCCAGCGCTTTTTTCAGCACGAACCGGGTCTGGGGAAGAGGCCCCTCGGATGCGTCGACCAGCAGGAGCACGCCATCGACCATCTTAAGGGTGCGCTCCACCTCGCCGCCGAAGTCCGCGTGGCCCGGTGTGTCCACGATATTGATCTTCACCCCGCGGTAGACCACGGCGGTGTTCTTCGCCATGATCGTGATCCCCTTCTCCCGCTCCAGGTCGATGGAGTCCATCACGCGGTCGGGAACGTCCTGGTTCACGCGGAAAATGCCGCTCTGCTTGAGCATCGCATCGACGAGAGTGGTCTTTCCGTGGTCGACGTGGGCGATGATCGCAACGTTGCGTATGTCGGAAGGTCTCATGCCGTTTATCGTAGCGGTCGTATTACTTGAAGGAGCGCTCGAAAAGTTCCCGGATGGCCCGGCGTCCGTTTTCTTCAAGGAACCTCGTTCCGGTTCCGGTGAATCGGGAGTGGCCGATCCGCAGGTTGCCGGGATCCACGACCTCCATCCACCGGGTTTCCCCCCAGGCGAACCAGGCGTTTTTATCCTGGTCGAAGACGAAGATCGGCTTGTTGCAAATTTTTGCGAACTCGGCCCCCCAGCCCGTGCCGCCGCGCACCGTGCCGTCTTCCAGGATCTTGCCGACGACGTAGATCTCCTGCCCGGCGTTCACCTGGAACCAAAGGGTCTGGAGCACCTTGCGGATGAACATGGCGTCGGTGTAGGTGCGGTGCATCAGATTCGATACATAGGCAAGGCTCACGTCGCCGCTCTTGAGTTCCTCGGGGGAAAGCGTCCGAAGGCCCCGGGTGCGCACCGTCCCGTGCCCGTCGAACGTGAAGTTGACCTCTTCGATTCCGTACTTTTCCGCCTGGGCTCCGAACTCCTGCTCCGCGCCCTTGGCTCCTCCGCTGTACAGCACGCACTCTTCCTTCTTCAGCATTTCCATCTCCTGTGTTTTTACGGGAAAGATGCCTGGTTTAGGTCCGGGATTCAGCAAATATACCACGGACCGCCCTGGATGCACACCCCGTTATGGCCCGCCTGGCTGTTGCAATGCCGAAGTACGTAATGTATCGTAAAATTATCACGTATCAGGAGGAAACGGAAATGTCTTCCAAACTAACCCTGAGCGTCGAGAAGAACGTGATCGAGCGGGCCAAGCATTTTTCCCGCAAACAGCACAAGAGCCTGTCCAAACTCGTCGAAGGGTATCTGCGGGATATTACGCGCACATCGGCCGACGGCGGCGACATCACCAATAAGGTGGCCGCGCTGTCCGGAGTAATCCCCGCCGTCGCCGTTCGCAAGGGGAAAAAGAAGGGATACGCGGACTACCTTGCGGATAAATACAGGTGAAGAAGGCGGTCTTCGTCGACACGGATGTCGTGCTGGACCTCCTTGCGCGCCGGGAACCTTTTTATTTTCCTGCCGCACGGCTCTTTTCCATGGCCGAGCGTGGAACGCTGAAAGCATGTGTTTCGTCGTTGTCTTTCGCCAACCTGCATTACATATTGCGTAAGGAAACCTCCGGGCGCCGGGCCATCGAAATCCTTAAACTGCTGCGAGAGGTGGTCACGGTGTTGCCCGTCGGCGGCGAGACCGTATCCGCCGCATTGAACGCCGGTTTCACCGATTTCGAGGACGCCCTCCAGTACCACGCGGCGCTTGCCGCAAAGGTGCCCGTTCTCATCACACGCAACATCAAGCACTACCGCAAGCCGGCGATACGGGTCTGCACCGCCGTGGAATACCTGGCGTTTCCCGGCGCCGAATCGTAGTGCAATAGCGGATCCAGTCGTAACCTGAGCGGGCATTACTTCCCCCATGCGGCTTCCAGGCCCTTTCCCGGACACCCGTTCTGGAAGAAGTGATGTTTGAGACGCCATGTTGGCGTCGCCCCTCCACTAACCCACTATCTAAGGCTCCTTCTTGACCGGCTCTTGCCGGAGACCTCCGTTCCGGAAGAAGTCGTCTCCGCCGTCGAGCTGACGGATTACGCAGTCACGGCCCGCTATCCAGGATTGGAGTCAGGGTAAAACCGCCACCAGGACCGATTTCGAAGGCATGGAAATCATGCGCGCGACGAAGATGCGCCAGTATTTCCTCCCCTTCGCCTCGCCGATGTACACCGTAGACATCGGGAGCGCCATGCGTTTTAAAGAACTTTCCATCCGAGCGGCAAAACATCGCGCGCCCAGATAGGTATAGGCGGAAACAACTGCACCACCTGTCCCGAAACACATGTGGCAATCAGCCGATATGGGTTGTCGAAGGAACTGTTGTCTATAAGGATGGTCTGATCAACAAAGCCAATTGCCTTGCGAAGGTTGTCAAAAGTTCGGGGAAATCGTTCCTTCAGTTTTTGATCGGGAACATTGTGCCCTCCTTCGCTCACCCGCTGAAATACGCGTGCCCGTGAAGTTTCAAGCTGGTCTAATCCGATAAATATAAGAAAACAGTAAAATCCATTTTTTTGTGCGTCATTTAACAACTGCCGCTTACTCCCTACCATATCGGAGAAAACGGTCTCAAGGCAAAACGATCTTTTTTTCAAGACATACTCACGGCGTCTTGTTTCGGCAATCTTTGCCGCCTCATGGTCGGTAACCTTTTCTCCCTTGGCTTCCATTTCTTTTGTAATGAGATCTGCATTGATGAACGGGAAACCTTTGTGGGCTATACGTTCTTCGTAAAAGGTTGTTTTTCCGGCCCCGTTAGGGCCTGCTATTACAACCAATACAGGCTTGTTCTTGCCCGTCGCCCATATAACGGGAAACGGAGGAAAAACAGGATGGCTCTTCATCTACCGCGACGAGTTGCTACAGGAACAAAAGCGCCCTCATGGATTGTGCCTGATGCGCGAGTGCCGTCCGGCATGATCCGGATCACCCGGCCTGGATGCTCAGTGTCCGACTGAAAAACAGGGCCTCCATGCGATAATATTCGATCTTTCACCGACCTTCGGTCTGACGAATATATAAATTGGTTTATCGACGAAAGGATTTTCATCTTTACCGATTCCGCGTCGGGCTGGTGGACAAAGTTCTTGAGGTACTCCTTGAGTGTGTTGACTTCCGTTGTGGAAAGGAGCGCTTCGACAGCCTGGCCAAGTTTGACCCAATGCTCGATCTGCCCGGCCATCGACCTGTCCGCGATTTTAGCCTTGTGTTTTACGTCACGGATAACCTGCACATCGGATAGCTTGATTGCCATCTGTTTGCTCGGCATTTCACTCCTCCATAAGATAACAATGCAACCTTTTGCCACCTAATGATACCAGATTTAAGGCAAGGCCACAACGATGCTTGTGCGCCCTCAAAGGGTCTTCGTTCCCTACCCTCTCTCCGTACCTTCTCTTATGACCTTATAGCCGATCTCGGGAATTTCACCTTTTTAATCCCCAGTTCCACCACAGATTTCCCCCCGAATTCCCAAAACGGGGCGCGACCCGATAACCGGGTGCTCCTTGACTCCTACGTGAGGTTTCAATCCACGCGCCCACGCGGGGCGCGACGCCGAATTGTAGCGTCCGCAAACTTTAGTGTGGGACTGTCTGAAGGCCCGGTCAGAAGCGGGCAACATGGAGATAGGGAAACACCTTAAAAAGGCGATCGTCCTTCACAGCGAAACAGCCTCTTTGAGGATTCTTTCCTTCATGCTCTCGCGAAGAGATGCCAACTCCACAACATCCACGCGACGGCCGAGAAGCGCTTCGAGTTCGGCGACCAAACCTCCCGGAAACCATGGGGACGTCGGCCCTTCCACCTCAATCAGAAAATCCACGTCGCTCTCTTCGGTCGACTCCCTCCGGGCCACAGACCCGAAGACGCGGACGTTCTTCGCGCCGTGACGTCGTGCGATCTCCAGGATCGTTTGCCTTTTTTCCCGGATCAGGCCAGCTATATCCATGGGAGACATCCTCTCTTCTTCAATTCAAAACCTGAATTCCCCGGTTCAGGATTACACAAATAGGCGGATTTCATCAAGAAAAAGGGGCTGGACGTTACCGCAGCAGGGCCGTGGTGAGCCAGGGGATGTAGGTGATCGCGAGGACGCCGCAGAGGAGGATGAGGAGGAAGGGAAGCGTGGCGCGGGCGACCTCCATGAACGGCCGGTCGAACCGGTAGGCGGAGAGGAAGAGGTTCATCCCGACGGGGGGCATGAGGAACCCCAACTCGAGGTTCGCGAGGAAGATGATCCCCAGGTGCACGGGATGGATGTCGTACGAGGCGGCGAGCGGCGCGATGATCGGGACGACGACGACGATCGCCGAGAAGATGTGCATGGTGGCCCCGACGAGCAACAGGAAGAAATTCAGGACGAGGAGGAAGGCCACCCTGGAGTGGATCGTTTCGCGGACCCAGTCGAAGATCGCATCCGGCACCCCGGCATCCACCATGTAACCCGTGAGGCCCGTCGCGGCCGCGAGCAGAAGGAGAAACCCGCCGACGAGCCGCGCCGACTCGACCCCCGCTGTGGGAAATTGATTGCGCAGGTCGATGTCCCGGTGGACGAACACCTCCACGCAGAAGGCGTAGAGGACCGTCAGCGCCGCCGTCTCCACGATCGTCGCGAACCCCCCGAAAATCCCGACCAGCACGATGACGGGGAGCAGCAGGTCCCATTTCGCCTCCCACGATGCTTTGCCAAGCTCGGCAAAGGAAAACGGCGCGCGGGTGGCGCCGGAGCGCACCCCGGTCCTGACCGCCCACGCCGCCATGATGGCCGAAAGGAGTATTCCCGGCAGGAGTCCGCCGCGGAACATCTGGTCCACCGCGATCCCGGCCACGACGCCGTACAGGATGACCGGGAGGCACGGCGGGAAGAGAAGCCCGAGCGACCCGGACGCGGTGAGAAGCCCCAGGGAGAACCTCTCCGGGTACCGTTCCGCGACGAGCGCCGGCAGCAGGATCCCTCCCAGCGCCACGATCGTCACGCCGGAAGCGCCGGTGAACGTCGTGAAGAAGGTGCACACAAGGACCGTTACCACTGCGATCGCGCCGGGCATCCATCCCACGAGCGCCCGGAAGAACCTGACGAGCCGGCGGGAGACGTTCCCCACCGTGAGCAGATATCCCGCGAACGCGAACAACGGAATCGTGGGAAGGGAAGGGGAAGTGACGAGGCGGTAGATCTCGGCGGAGATGGAGGCGAGCGGTACGTCCGCGTGACGGAACAGGATGACCGCGAGCCCGCCCAGCGCGGCGAAGAGCGGGGCTCCCAGGATCACGGCGGCGAGAAGGACCAAAAGCGCCGCGGCGAACGGACCGCTTTCCAGCATGAGCCCCGACGCGATGAATGCCGAAAACACGCCCGCTGCGGCGGTGACGGCCGCGCGGACCCCCCATCTTCCGGATGCTCCGCGGACGATCCGCCACGCGATGACGAGAAATCCCGCGGGCATAACGCTTTCCGCAACCCAAACGGGAAGGAAGGGAACGACGTACTGGACGATGGTCCACTCCGCCCGCACGAGCTGGAACCCCGACCATGCGAGCAGAAGGGAGATCGCGGTGGAAATCGCGGCGACGAAGCCAGCCAGCCATCCCTTGTACGGTTCAGGGAATCGGTCAGTGAGGCGTCCGAGCGACAAAAGCCTGTCGTCGCGCGCGGCGATCGCCCCTCCGAGAAAGCCTATCCAGAGCGTCGCGTGCTGGACGAGAGCGTTCGAGCCGGGAATCCCTGTGCGCCAGAGCTTGCGGCCGACGATTTCAAGGAGCGGAAGCGCGGCCATGCCTACGAGAAGAAGGATCGAGGCCAGGTTTTCCACGCGGTCGGAAAGCGAGGAGGGGGGCATGTCCACGGCGGGCGCGGATCGGGCGGGAGCCTCCAAGACTACCGCACCGTCCTGCAATCAACCTGCATCGCTCATTCGGCAAATGGGCATTAACGGGCTCCGACGGCCCTCCCGCGGTGGGCGGCGCGATACTCGTCGCGATACTTCCGCGCGGCGTCGAACATGTCGGCGGGAATGATCTTCCCGCGGATCCTGGGATAGACGTCTTCGACGATCTTTCGCCATTCCGCCTGGGCGGCGGGCGGGACATGGCTGACCTTGAGCCCGTTTTTCACCATTACCTTCACGGCTTCCTCGTTCAGGCGGCGGATCTCGCCGCGGAGGTTCTTCCCCGCTTCCCTCGACGCCTCGAGGATCTTCGGACGCAGATTTTCGGGAATCGAAAGCCATGCCTTCCTGTCGATGATAGTCGCACCGGTGAGAGGCACCCACCGGAGATCGGCCATGTGCGGCGCGAGGCCGAACCACTGGAAGGCAAGGGCCGCCAAAGGAGTGGTGTCGAAGGAATTGATGAGCCCCGTCTGGAGCCCCGGAAGGATGTCGATCGCAGAGAGGGGGACGGGATTGAACCCGGTCTCCTTGTAGAGCTGGATGAGGGTCGTGTCGCCCGCCCATACGAAGAGCTTCATCGCCTTGACTTCCGACGGGCGGGTGAACGGCTTCTTGGCGAAGAAATGCACCCAACCGGCGTCTCCCCAGTTGAGGACGATCATCCCCTTCTCTTCGAGCTTGCGCTCGAGGATGGGGGCCATTCTGTCCCGGACGTAATCGAACTCCTCGTCGGAGGAGTACATCATGGGGACGTGCAGCGCGTAGAAAGAGCGGTCGAGGTAGGAAAGGCCGATGCCGGTGACCGCCGCGGCCTGGAGCTGGCCCACGCGGATCTTGCGGATCACCGCGTCTTCATCCCCCGCCACGCCGCCGGGATATATGCGCAGGGTGACGGCTCCGTTCGTCGCCTTCTTCCACCCCTCGCCCATCGTCTGCAGGACCTTATACCAGGACGATCCTTCCGGTGCGAGCGTGGCCATCTTGATGACCGTCGCTCCCGCGGCCGTGGAAGGGGCCGCCGAAAAGACGAAAAGGAACATATGGATTGCGACGAATCCCCTACTCCAGGAACAGGTCATCCGCTCTCCCTTTCAGCCAGCGCGCCTTCCGCTGCGCAACCAGATTCGCCAACCGGTATTTCGGCGGCCCGCCGCGGGCGTCGAAGGAAAGCGCACGGTCAAGCAAATCGATGAATTCCTTCCGGTCCTGCGCGCGGACGGAGACGTTCTCCGCCAGCGTCACCAGCGGTGAGATTTTCTTCCCCCCGGACAGTTCCATCGCCCGCCTGAAATGCAGCCTGGCCCGTTCCGCCGATCCGCCCATTGCCTCGGGACGCCCTCCCTCGAAGGCGATGAAATACTCATGGATCGCCCCGTCCTCGAAATTCTCCCGTAGCGCCAGCGCCCGTCTCATGAGCGCCTCGCAGCGCGGGAGGTCAGCAAGCATCCCGGGGTCGTCCTGCGCGGTCGATATCGCCAGACTCCAGGAAACCCCGGTCCAGAAAAGAAGGGGCACATCCTCCTTCTCCAATTTCGATGTCGCCTTGGCGGGATCGGTCGCGAATTCCTCACGGAAACGCGGGTGCCCCGCCTCAAGCCCCCTGAGCCCGTACTCCCTGGCCCGCAGGTACAATCTTCCTGCCCTTTCCCTTCCCGCGCGGGAGGCATCCGGATCGGGCGTTTCCACCGCGTCCTGCCAGACGAACGCCGCAGAATACTGGGTGAACCCCCTCGAAAGGGATGTCAGGAGCCCGAGGTGCTCCGGCTGCTCCGACAGGAGGGACTCCATGGCCTTGAGGGCGAAGGGGATAGACTCGCGCACCAGTTCCGGATCGTCGTCGTTCGCGAACCCCTCGTTTCCCGACGAGACCGCGTCGGCCACCTTGTGCAGCGCATAGCTCCTCGGGGAACATCCGCAGGCCCACGACGCAAGGAGAAGCGCCACCAGCGGTGCGAATGCGCGGCGCACGGCGAGCGCGCCTATTTCCGTATCAGGGGATCGTCTCCCCTTCCGCGGCCGCCGAGGACTTCCTCCACCTTTCTGCCGAGTTCCGCCCTGCGGAAAGGCTTTTGGAGAAACCCCTGGAATCCTTCCGCCACGATCTCCCGTATCCGTTCGCTTTCGTCGTAGCCGCTGGCCAGGAGCGCCCGCACCCACGGACAGATCCTGCGCATTTCGGAGAACGCGCGGTCGCCGTTCATCCACGGCATCATCAGGTCAAGCAGCACAAGGGCTATTTCGCGGTGGCGTTCCCGGAACAGCTCGACCGCCTCGACCCCGTTACGCGCCTCGATCACACGGTATCCGAATGAGCGCAGCATGGCGCTCACCACCTCGCGCACGTCGTCCTCGTCGTCCGCCACGAGGATCGTCCCGTTCCGGCCGTCCGCCGGGTCTTCCCGTTCCTCGCCGTACGCCGGTGTCTCGGGAGCGGCGGGCAGCGCGATGGTGAACGTCGTTCCCTTGCCGGGAAGCGAGCGGACGGATATCTCCCCGTCGTGGATCTCGACGATCCCCCGGACGGCGGCCAGCCCCATCCCCCTCCCGATGAACTTCGTCGAAAAGAACGGCTCGAAAATGCGCGCCAGGGTCTTCTCGTCCATCCCGCATCCGGTGTCGCCCACTTCGAGCACCGCGAATCGCACGGGGTGCGAATCGCCTCCGCTCCCGCTCCGGGCGGCCTGACGTTCCTCCCTGCGCGTGCGTATGGAAAGTGCCCCGCCGCCGGGCATCGCCTCCCCCGCGTTGAGGCAAAGGCTCATCACGACCTGTTTGAGCTGGGCCGCGTCGGCGAGCACGGGCGGAAGGTCTTCCGCCAGGTCCAGCCGGAACTCCACCGACGGCGGGAAGGCGGCTTTCAGGATTGGCACGGCCTCGTCCACCGCCCAGTTGAGCGGAAGGACCTGGGGACTGTATTTCCCCTTACGCGCATATGCCAGGAGCTGGCCAGTGAGTTCCACCGCGCGTTCCCCGTTGCGCTCGATCATGTCGAGGTATTTCCCCGCATCCACGTTGCCCGCCAACATAAGCCGGAGCAGCTCCACCGCGCCGGTGATCCCCAGCAGCAGGTTGTTGAACTCGTGGGCCACTCCGCCCGCAAGCATGCCCAGGGTCTCCAGCTTCTGGCTCTCGAACAGGTGGTTCTCTATACGCTTCCGTTCCGTGATATCGCGGGTTATCCGCAGGATCATGCGGATCTCCCCCGCCTCGTCGCGCACCGCGGACGCAACGGTTTCCACTTCCAGATATCCCCCGTCCTTTCGGCGGAGCCTGCAATGGAGCGTGACCGCGGAGCTGTCTTTATCGGCGATCCTGCGGTTCTCCTCGAGGAATTTTTCCCGGTCGTCGGGATGGAGGAAAACGGCTGCCGGAACCCCGATCATCTCCTCCTGCCGGTAGCCCAGCATTCGTCCGGCCGCCGGGCTGGCATAGAGATATTTTCCTTCCGGATCGTGCAGGGATATGAAATCGAGCGCATGATCGGCCAGGAACCGGTAGCGGGCTTCCGAGTCCCGCAGCTCCTCCTCCATCCGGCGGCGTTCGAGCGCCGCGGAGAGGATCGGCGCAACCACGTCCTCGATCACCCGCCTCTCGCCTTCGTTCCAGCTTTTCTTCCCGCTGTATGCGTGCAGGACCAGGATTCCCAGGATGCGGGAGCCGTACCTCAAGGGGAACAGCATGGCCGAACGGACCTGCGATGGATCGTTCAATAGCCGGAACGGGTGCTCGGGCGGCAAAAGTTCAAGATCGCCGAACGCCTGCCCCCCCTCGGAGCGAAGCCGCTCGACGGCCTCGCCCAGCCGGACCTCGCGGCGGTAGAGACCGCCCAGATCCGGCCAGTCGCCGGGAATGACGCTTCTCCAGATTTCGATTCGGGATGCGTGATCGCGGCAGGAAACGAGATAACATCCTTCCGCGCCGCAGAGGGAAAGAATCTCCCGGCAAACCTCTTCCAGCAACTCATCAAGCCCGAGTCCGAGCGCGCAGATCCTTGCGATCCTGGGCACGGCAAGCAGCGGGACCTCGCTGGCGTGCGCCTCCCCCTGCCCCCGGTTCCGGGACGGAAACGGGATCGTGTCTCCCATGGCTCTCCCTGTATCCCCATTAGGGTTACGGCCGAAACAATTGTTTTTCCTTTATAAAAGGGTTGGATGGGGATGTCAACAAAACCCCTGCGCCGTTCAACGCGATTTTAGATGCACAAAATTGGAAAAACGATCTGCGCGGCGGACATCCCCATGAAAATACTGTAGTTTATGGGTTAACCGCGTTCCTTCCAGTGCGCCTCCTCGAAGCGCTTTATCTTGTCGACTCTCCGGCGGTGCCTTCCCCCGTCGAAAGGAGTTGATAGCCACGTTTCCACGATCCTTCGCGCTTGCAGGATGGAGATTTCGTCCGCCCCCAGTACCAGGACATTGGCATCGTTATGCCGGCGCGAGAGGGATGCGTCGGCGACACGGGAGACCACGGCCGCCCGCACTCCCTTCGACTTGTTCGCGCAGATGGCCATCCCGATCCCCGACCGGCATATGAGGACCGCCCGGTCGGCTTCTCCGCGCCGTACGAGGGCAGCCGCCGCGAATCCGAAATCGGGGTAGTCGACGGGATCCGCGGAGTCCGTCCCCAGGTCCCGCAACTCGAAGCCCTTGCCCGACAGGCGCATCAGGAGATCCCCCTTCATTTCCACCCCTCCGTGGTCGGAGGCGAGGACGATCCGAAGCGGTTTCCGGCCCGGGCCCATCGATCATGCACCCGCCGCCGCAAGCGCGTAGCGCGCCGCCCCCAGGAGCGCCGCCTTGTCGTCCAGGATCACCCGCACCGGAACGTCCGAAAGAAATTCGCGGAAGCGTCCCTTGTCGGAAAACGACTCCAGGAACCATCCCTCCGAAAGTACCGGCAGGATGGCGGGCGCGATCCCGCCTCCCAGAACCAGGCCGCCGGTCGCGAAAAAATTCAGCGCGAGGTCGCCTGCTACCGATCCGTAGAGCGATGCGAAAAATCGAAGCGCCTCGAGGCATATCGACGACCGTCCCGACAACCCCTCCTCGGCGATCACCCGGGGGGGATCCTCGCCGAGAAGCCGCGTGTCGACTTCCGGGAGCTCGGATGCCCTTCCGGTTTCCCGAAGGAAGAGGTAAAGCGCATGGAGACCCGGGCCGGAGACCACGCGTTCCACGCTGACGCGCCCGTGCCTTGATTTCAGATACGCGAGCAGCTTCTCTTCGCGGACGTCCCGGGGCGCGAAACCGCCGTGGCCGCCCTCCGATGCAAACGGAAGGTATCCCTTTCCGGAACGTACGAGGAACCCCACGCCCAACCCCGTGCCCGCGGCCGCCACCGCGACCGTCCCCTCCGGCTCGGCTTTCCCGTCCTGCAATACCGCGAACAGTTCCGGCGGAAGGAACGGCACCGAAAAGGACGTGGCCTGAAGGTCGTTGATGACGAAAGCCCGCTTCGCTCCGCATGCCCGCCGGATCGACTCCTCCTCCACAGCCCATGTCAGGTTGGTCAGCTTGCTTCGTCCCCCGCGCACGGGGCCGGCCACTCCGACGCAAACGAGTTCCACGTGATGCCTGCCTCCGGGAAATTCACCGAGAATCGACTCCAGCGTGGAAAAATCTCCGCTGCGGAAGGAGCGGGACTCCCCCCGGGCCATCGTGCCGTCGCGGTAATCGAACAGCATCAGGTTGGTCTTCGTCCCCCCCACGTCGCCCGCCAGTATCATCCCTTTCCTCCCTCACGCTTCCGTACGAGCCCCGCCGCGTCGGCGTCGGCCAGGAAAGTGACCGTCCCGCGCTTCAGGTTTACCTGCGCCGCGGGAAGCTTCGGATCTCCCGACAGAACGCTTCGCAGCGCCCGAGCCTTCTCCTTCCCGCTCGCGATGAAGATCGCCTGCGCGGCGGCGTCGATCGCAGGCAGCGTCAACGTCACGCGCCTCACAAGCGGATCCCCGGCGGCCGCCGTCGGGATGACCCACGCATTCCCTTCCCCGGCCGGAGCGCCCGGGAACAGGGACGCGGTATGGCCGTCCTCGCCGATCCCCAGGAGCACCGCGTCGAAGCGCGGAAATCCGCCGGGAGGATCCGGAAACTCGGCCCTTAGCGTCTCCTCGTACCTGCGAGCCCCTTCTTCCGGCTCCCCAAGCCCGGTATCGACGAAGACGAAATGCCCCGGCGGAACCGGAGCCCGGGAAAGTATCGTTTCGCGCAGCAACCTTTGGTTGCTGTGCGGGTCTTCCGGCGGGACCCAGCGCTCGTCCACCTGGAAGAAGCGGACGAGTTCCCAGGGAAATCGGGAACGGTACGGCTCCGTGGACAGGATCTCATACGTGCGCCGCGGCGTCTTTCCGCCCGAGAGGGCCACGCGGATGCGTGAGGTCGTGCTGCCTGGGCGCGACAGGGACGCCGCCCGGTCCCGGACGATCCCCCACAACCGGCCCGCGGCGGCGCGCGCCAGTTCCTCCGCGGAGGGAACCACGAAGAGCCTGCCTGCGGGACTTCCCTCGTCGGTGCTCAAGGCCGGCGCCATCTGTCCCTTCCTCCTTCCAGGAGCGCATCCGCTTCCGCCGGCCCCCAGCTCCCGGCGGAATAATAATGAAGCTCCCGCTCCGGTTCTCCCTTCCAGCGCTTCAGGAACGGTTCGAGCAGCGCCCAGGATGCCTCCACATCCTCCTCTCTCGGGAAAAGCGTCGGATCGCCGTGCATCACATCCAACAGAAGCCTCCCGTAGGCGGGAGTGCTTCTCGCGCCGAACGCCTCCTTGTAAGTGAAATGGAAATCGACGGGACGCACGCACACGCCCGGTCCCGGCTCCTTCGCGCCGAAGCGCAGGAATATCCCTTCCTCGGGCTGGATATTGATGACGAGCAGATTCGATTCGAGCTGGCCGCACGCCGTGTCCTTGAACAGCTGCGAAGGGGCCGGGTGGAACTGGATCGCGATTTCGGAGATCTTCCTCGCCATCCGCTTCCCCGTCCGAAGATAGAAGGGTACGCCGGCCCATCGCCAGTTGTCGACCGTGAGCTTCATCGCTGCATACGTTTCGGTGAATGATCCGGGGGAGACGCGTTTTTCCGTGCGGTATGCGGGCACCTCCCTGCCGTCGATCCTTCCCTCCTTATATTGGCCGCGGACGCACACCTCGCCGACGCGTTCCTCAGGCACGTGCCGGATCGATTTCAGGAGTTTGAGCTTTTCCCCCCTCAGGTCGTCTCCCGCGATCGAGCTCGGCGGCTCCATGGCCACCAGGGCCATGAGCTGGAGCAGGTGGTTCTGGATCATGTCGCGAACCGCACCCGCCTCGTCGTAATAGTCCCCACGCCCCTCCACACCGATCGACTCGGCGACGGTGATCTGGACGTTGTCGATGTAGTTGCGGTTCCACAGCGGCTCGAAGATCCCGTTGGCGAAACGGAAGACGAACAGGTTCTGGACCGTTTCCTTGCCCAGGAAGTGGTCGATCCTGTAGACCTGCCCGTCGGGGAAGACGGAAAGGATCTCGCGGTTGAGGGCCCGGGCGCTTTCGAGGTCGCGCCCGAACGGCTTCTCCACGACGACGCGGCGGTAGCCGGGGAGTTGCTCCGAGGGATATGCCAGCATTGCGTCCCCCATCCTTCGGATCAGCGAAACGTAATGCTTCGGAGCGACGGCGGCGTAGAAGATGATGTTCCCCGGGATCCCCCGTTCCGCGCACAGCGACCGGATCCGCTCCTGCAGGGCCGGGTAGCTTCCGGGGTCCTCGAGGTCAGCCGTATGGTAGCGGATTCCGGCGGCGAATTCGTCCCACTCGGAGCCGTCGAAGCCCCCCTCTCCCTTCTCCCGCACGGAGTCCAACAAGCGCGCCCGGAACGAATCGTCCGTGTAAGCGGACCTCGAAACCCCCAGCACGGAGAAACGTTCGGGAAGCAGCCCTTCAAGGAAAAGCCCGTAGAGGTCAGGGACCAGGAGGCGGCTCGTGAGGTCTCCCGACGCACCGAAGATGACGAGCAGGCCCGGAGGGGGAGGCTCGATACCGGCAGCCGCGTGCGGCCCCGCCAAGGCAGCGATCGGTTCCGCCGACACCGGACTATCCCTTCTCCCGCTCCGGGACGGATGCCTTGACGCCGTGCCCGCCGAACTCGTTGCGCAGGGCCGCCATCATCCGCATCGCGAAGGAATTCTCCTGCCTTGAGAGGAATCGCATGTACAGCGAGAGGGAGATCGCGGGGAGCGGCACGCCCGCTTCGATCGAGCGTTCCACGGTCCAGCGGCCTTCCCCCGAATCTTCCACGTACGGTGAAATCCCGGAAAGATCGGGGTTACGCTCCAGCGCGGCGGCGGCAAGCTCCAGCAGCCACGAGCGCACGACGCTCCCATGGCTCCAGAGGGCGGCTATCGACGGAAGATCGAGAGGGAAGGGGGCTGTCGACAGGAGCTCGAACCCCTCCCCGTACGCCTGCATCATCCCGTACTCGATCCCGTTGTGGACCATTTTCACGAAATGCCCGGCGCCGTGCGGCCCCATGTATGCGAACCCGCCGGGCGGCGCAAGCGTGGTGAACACCGGGGACAGGAGATCGAACGCGTCCCGGTCCCCGCCGACCATCAGGCAGTACCCTTCCGACAGTCCCCAAATCCCGCCGCTCGTTCCCGAGTCCAGGAACCGGATCCCGCGGTTCCCGAGCCGCTCCGCGCGTCCCGGGGCATCCTTGTAAAGCGAATTGCCGCCGTCGACGACGACGTCACCCTTCGAAAGGAGCGCGGCCAATATATCCACGCATTCATCCACCGGATTTCCTGCGGGCACCATCAGCCATACGATCCTGGGGGGGGACAGTTTCGCGGCGGTTTCGGCAAGCGTAGCCGCGGGGATGGCGCCTTCCCGGGATGCTTCCCGTACCGCCTCGGCGGAACGGTCGAACGCCACGATTTCGTGACCGCCGCGAATCAGGCGGAGGGCCATGTTCCTTCCCATCTTCCCCAGGCCGACCATCCCGATCCGCATGGCGCTCTCCCTTCCGGCGCCGCCGCCGGCTCGCCGGTTACGCGGGGCTCGCCTCCGCAAGCCTCCGCTCGATGGCCCCGAGCAGCTTGCAGAAGGATTCAGAAAAGCTGTTCACGCCGTCCTTCGTCAACTTTTCGCAGATCTCCTCGATGCCTATGTCGAGCAGCCCCAGCTCGCGCAGGACCTCCGCGGCCTCTCCCTCCATGGCGGAAAGCGTGTCGCCGACGACCCCGTGATCGCGGAAAGCGTCCATGGTTTGGGGGGGCATCGTGTTGACGGTGTCCGGACCGATCAGCTCCTCAACGTATTTCACGTCCGAAAACTTCGGATTCTTCGTCCCCGTGCTCGCCCAGAGCGGGCGCTGCGGCCTCGCTCCCTTTTCCGCCAGCTCGCGCCACCACGGCGCGGAGAATATGTCGCGGAACCGGGCATACGCCAGGCGCGCGTTCGCGACCGCCACCTTGCCGAGAAGGGCAGCAGCGGTTTCCGCCTTCGGCGATCCGGGATAGCGCGGGATGATCCCCTCGAGAAGTTTGTCGACGGCGGTGTCCACGCGCGACACGAAAAAGGACGCCACCGAGGCGACCGAGGATGGATCGCCCCCCGCGGCCACCAGGCGCTCGATCCCCCGGATATACGCCTCGACGACTTCTTCGTACCGCAATACGGAGAAGATGAGCGTCACATTGACCGGAATGCCGGAAGCGATCGTCTGCTCGATGGCGGGCAATCCTTCCCGCGTCGCCGGGATCTTGATCAGGACGTTCGGCCGGGAAACCTTCCGGAAGAGCTCCTCCGCGCGCCGGACGGTTTTTTTGGTGTCGTACGCCAGGTCCGGGTCGACCTCCAGCGAGACGAATCCGTCGGTTCCTTCGGTCGATATGTACACGGGCCGCAATACATCCGCCGCCCTGCGGATGTCTTCAGTCGCGATTTCGTCGTACACTTCGTGGACGCTTCTGCCGGATGAGGCGAGTGCCCGGATCTGGTCGTCGTAATCGTGCCCCCCGGAAATCGCCTTCTCGAAGATCGTAGGGTTCGACGTGACTCCCTTGATGCCGTCTTCCGTTACGAGCCTTGCCAGCTCCCCCGATCCGATGAGACCCCGGTGGATGTAATCGAGCCACGGGCTCTGCCCCGTTTTCCCGAGCTCCACCAGCGGATTCCTCTTCCCCTGCATGATGTTTTCCTCCCTCAGGTTTCCTGGAGAAGCGCCTTCACCCGTTCAGCTACGGCCTCAGCGGTGATTCCGTACTCCCGGAACAGGCGATCTCCCGGCGCGGAGGCTCCGAACCGGTCGATTCCCACGGACGCTCCCTCCTCGCCGACGTACTTTTCCCACCCGAAGGTGCTCCCCGCTTCCACGGATACGCGGGCGCGGATGGAAGGGGGGATCACCAGGTTCCTGTATTCTTCGGTCTGCTCCTCGAACCGTTCCCGGCACGGGAAGCTGACCACGCGCGCCGTAATCCCGCCGGCTTCGAGAAGCTTCTTCGCGCCGAGCGCCACGTGCACCTCCGATCCCGAAGCGATCAGGATCGCCTTCGGGCTCCCCCCGGCGCCTTCTTCATAGATGTAGGCGCCCCTGTATACGTTGCCGCCGCGGAAAACAGCCTCCGGCGGAAGGACCGGCACCTTCTGGCGGGTCAGGACGATCGCGCTCGGCCCCCCCGTCCTCTCCAGCGCCATCCTCCAGGCCGCCGCGGTCTCGTTGGCGTCGGCCGGCCGGATCACGTAAAGGTTCGGCATCGCCCGCAGGGAGGCGATGTGTTCGACCGGCTGATGGGTCGGGCCGTCTTCGCCCAGCCCGATGGAATCGTGAGTGAACACGTAGATCACACGGATTCCCATAAGGGCGGCCAGCCGGATGGAAGGCCGCATGTAATCGGAGAAGATGAGGAAGGTCGCCCCGTACGGGATGACCCCGCCGTGGCGCGCGATCCCGTTCAGGATCGCTCCCATCCCGTGCTCGCGAACGCCGAAGTGGAAGTTGCGGCCCCCCGGCGGAGCGTCCGGGAGGAAATCCCCTCCCGCCGTAATGAGTGTATTCGTCGAAGGGGCGAGGTCCGCCGATCCGCCGGCCAGCTCGGGGATCCGGGGGGCGATGGCGTTGATAACCTTGTGCGACGCGCTCCGGGTGGCCATCCCTCCAGGATCCGGCGGGAAGGCCGGCAGCCCTACCTCCCATCCTTCGGGCAGGTCGCCCCAGTTCCGCCTCTCCCACTCCATCGCAAGATCGGGAAAGGCGCGCATGTACTCCGCCATCTTCACCCGCCATTCCCGCTCCAACCGTTCGCCCCGGGGGACCGCTTCCCGGAAATGGGCGAGAACGTCCTCCGGGACGTGGAACACCGGTTCTTTCGGCCACCCCAGCGCTTCCTTCGTCAGGGCGATCTCCGCATCCCCCAGGGGGCTGCCGTGGGCGTCCGCAGTGTCCTGCTTGTTGGGGCTTCCGAACGCAATGTGCGTGCGCACGATCACGAGTGTGGGCTTTTCCCGCTCCGCAAACGCCGCCTCGATCGCCCGCGACATGCCTTCGAGGTCCTCGTCCCCGTCTGCCACGGAGAGCACGTTCCAGCCGTAGGCCCGGAACCGTCCGGCCACGTCCTCGCGGAACGCCAGGTCGGTGGATCCCTCGATAGTGATCCGGTTGTCGTCGTAGAACGCCGTGAGGTTGCCCAGCCGGTGGAAACCCGCCAGAGAGGCGGCCTCCGAGGCGACGCCCTCCATCAGGTCGCCGTCCGAGCAAAGGGCCACGATACGGTCGGAAACGATCTCGTACCCCGGACGGTTGAACCGCTGCGCGAGCATTCGGGAGGCCAGCGCCATCCCCACCGCGTTGGAGATCCCCTGCCCGAGGGGACCGGTGGTCACTTCGACGCCGGGTGTGTGCCCCGCTTCCGGATGCCCCGGCGTTCTGCCGCCCCATTGCCGGAACTGCCTGATGTCTTCCATGGAAAGGTCGAAACCGGCCAGGTGCAGGAGTGAATAGAGGAGCATGGATGCGTGGCCGCAGGAGAGGACGAAACGGTCCCGTCCCGGCCAGTCCGGGTTCTTCGGGTTATATCGCAGGTGGCGGGTCCACAACAGGTAGGACAGCGGGGCAAGTCCCATAGGGGTTCCGGGGTGCCCCGACTTCGCTTTCTGGACGGCATCGACCGACAGAAACCGGATTGCGTTGATGGCGCGCGCGGCGAGAGTTCCCTGGTCCACGAGTTCCGCCTCCTGATTCCGCTGAATATGGCGATACCTGATTAAATGCGGCAGCCCCTGCCCTCAATTCCCGCGGGGCGGGTCCATCTTATCACCGTCTTCCCCGTCCCGTGCCTCCCGTCCGGCAATGGCTCCTTCCTCCCGATGAGGAAAAAGGAGCGAAGCGAGAACGGAGACCCCGAGGAGGGCGACCACGACGGCCAACGACACCTTTATCGAAACATCATACCAGCCGCTGGACAACAGTTTCCCCCCTATGAAGAAAAGAACCAATCCGACGCCATATTTCAGGTACCGGAAGTTTTCTACCGCGTGGGCCAGCAGAAAATAGAGCGCCCTCAATCCAAGGATGGCGAATATGTTCGATGTGTAGACGATGAAAGGATCGAGCGTCACCCCGAAGATCGCCGGAATCGAATCTACCGCGAAAACAAGGTCGCTCGCCTCGATCACGACGAGAACCGGGAGCAGGGCCGTTGCGTACCGTTTCCCGTCGATACTGACTATGAGCTTTCCGTCGTGGAATTCGCGAAGGGTGGGGATGAACTTACCGAACAGCTTAAGCACCGGGTTCTTCTCCGGGTGGATCTCCGTGCCGTGGCCAAGGACGATCTTCGCCCCGGTGAAGAGGAGGAACGCGCCGAAGATGTACAGGACCCAATGGAACGCGGAGATGAGCGCGGTGCCGATGAGGATGAAGACCGCCCGCATGATCTGGGCGCCCAGAATTCCCCAGTAAAGAACCTTGTGCTGACTGGCGGGAGGAACGCCGAAAGTCGAAAAGATGAGGATGAAGACGAACAGGTTGTCCACGGACAGCGACAGTTCTATGAGGTAGCCGGTGAAGAATTCCAGTCCGCGGACCGGACCAAAGAAACGGTAGATCGCCGCATTGAACAACAGTGCAAGCGCAACCCAGCCTATCGTCCAGGCGAGCGCCTCCTTCGGGCGGACCTCGTGCGCCCTCCGGTGGAAGACGAGCAGGTCTACGGCAAGCAAGGCGAGAACGAAAAGGGTGAACCCGACCCATAGGACCGGAGTTCCGATCGACGCCGGCAACGAACCCCTCCGGGACAAAAACCGCTATTTGCAGGTTGCCGCCCCTGCGCATCCATGCGCCCGCGGCATTCGCACATCCCTGTGCATCACGACATGCTGCCCTCCATGGCAGGCTGTCGCTCCCGGCCATCCATGGCCTCCGGCCGCTCCTGCGCATCCATGCGCCCGCGGCATTCGCACATCCCTGTGCATCACGACATGCTGCCCTCCATGGCAGCATAAATCAAAAACGTTGCGATGATACACCTGCGAGCCGTTTTCGGGAAGCCGCAAGGCTGTCCGTGCGAAAATATCGGAGAGGCGTCGAACTGATGAAAATACGCGTTCTCTGCTACGAGGGATACGCCGCGCGGGAAACTCCCAGGGCGTTCTACCTGGGGGAGCGGCGGCTCGAAGTCGAGGAGGTCCTGGACCGCTGGCGGGGGGAGGACCACGAATATTTCAAGATCGCCGCGTCGGACGGAAACCGGTACATCATCCGCTTCGACAGGGGGGAGGATTCGTGGGAGATCACGCTGTTCACATCCGGAAAAGGATCCTGATGCCGATCCCGATGAGGACGAGGCCGCCGGCGACCTCCATCTTCCGGCCGAACTTGCGTCCCAGCGGCGCTCCGAGATGCATTCCCGCCGCCGTGAAAACGCAGGCGACCACCCCAATAACCACCGCGGGATACCAGATCTCGAGGCGCAGCACCCCAAGGCTCAATCCCGCCGCAAGAGCGTCCACGCTCGTGGCAACCGAAAGCACGACGAGGGAAACTCCCCGCGTCGGGTCGGACGGAGTATCCTCCTCTCCGTTTTCGCGGAAGGCATCGTAGATCATTTTCCCTCCGATGAAGGCGAGGAGCCCGAACGCCATCCAATGGCCGTAGCCGGAGAAGTAGCGGACGACGGAAAGCCCCGCCTGCCAGCCGATCACCGGCATCATGAACTGGAACAGGCCGAAATGCCAGGCAAGGCGGAACGTCTGCCGTCCCGACACCTTCCCCAGAACGATTCCCGTTGCGATAGCGACCGCCAGCGCGTCCATCGCCAGCCCAGCCGCAATGCCGAGAAGCGTGAGCGTATCTACAGAAGCACCCCCGTGGCGTCCGGCGGCGAAACGAATGCGCCGTCCGCGCATCCGACCACATGGTACCATTTCGTTATACCATCCGAATCCGGGGAGCACCCTCGATGGCCGGAAAGCATCCAGACAGTTTCGGGTGCCGGACCCGAAGAAAGATAGGGCCGGGCCCATGCGAAATCTTCCGCCTCGAATCACTCGAAAAACGCGGCGTCGGGCCGGTATCCCGCTTGCCTTTTTCCATCAAGATCCTTCTTGAAAACCTGCTGCGATGGGAAGACGGGACGACCGTCCGGGCCGGGGATATAGAGGCCCTTGCACGCTGGTCGCCGGAGAGGGTACCTGACCGGGAAATAGCCTTCCGCCCTTCCCGCGTTCTCCTGCAGGATTTCACCGGCGTGCCGGCGCTGGTCGACCTCGCGGCAATGCGCGACGCCGCCTTGCACCTCGGCGGGAATCCGGAAAAGGTCAATCCTCTTATGCCGGCGGACCTGGTGATCGACCATTCCGTCCAGGTGGACCGGTTCGGCACGCGCGACTCCTTCGCCGCCAACGTGGGACGCGAGTACGAGCGTAACGGCGAACGGTACGCCTTCCTGCGGTGGGGGCAGCAGGCTTTCCGGAATCTTCGCGTGGTCCCGCCCGGGACCGGCATATGCCACCAGGTGAACCTGGAATACCTGGCTCCGGTGGTTTTCCGCACAAAGGTGCAGGGTGTCCACCAGGCGTTCCCCGACACTCTTCTCGGCACGGATTCCCACACCCCGATGATCAACGGATTGGGCGTCGTCGGCTGGGGAGTGGGCGGGATCGAAGCCGAAGCGGCGATGATCGGGCAACCGGTTTCCATGCTGATCCCGGAAGTGGTGGGCTTCCGTCTTTCGGGACGCCTCCCCGAGGGAGCGACGGCGACCGATCTCGTCCTGACCGTGACGCAGATGCTGCGCGCCAAGGGGGTCGTGGGGAAATTCGTGGAGTTCTACGGTTCGGGTCTCTCATCCCTCTCGGTAGCCGACCGGGCGACGATCTCGAACATGTCGCCCGAGTACGGGGCGACGATCGGTTTCTTCCCCGTGGACCGCGAGACGCTTTCCTACCTGCGGTTCACGGGACGGCGGGCGGGTCAGGTGAAGATCGTGGAGGACTACAGCAAGCTCCAGGGAATGTTCCGCACGGACCGGACGCCCGATCCCGTCTTTTCGGACACGCTGGCGCTCGACCTTTCCGACGTCCGTCCCTGCCTTGCGGGGCCGAAGCGCCCGCAGGACCGTGTTCAACTTGACGGCGTCAGGGAATCGTTCCGCAACGCGCTGGCCGGCTGGGGTAAAGAGGCATCGACGGAAGCGGTCCCGGTGGAACATAACGGCGAATCGTTCCACCTCGCGGACGGCGCGGTGGTGATCGCGGCTGTCACGAGCTGCACAAACACCTCCAACCCGTCCGTGATGATCGGGGCCGGACTGCTGGCGAAAAAGGCGGTGGAACGGGGGCTGCGTGCCCGTCCGTGGATCAAGACCAGCTTCGCCCCGGGATCGAAAGTCGTAACCCGGTACCTCGACCGGGCAGGGCTGACTCCGTACCTCGAAGCCCTGGGATTCCACCTGGCGGGATACGGCTGCACCACCTGCATCGGAAATTCCGGGCCGCTTCCCGTGCCTGTCGCCGACGCGGTCCGCCAGGCGGATCTCTCCGTCGCTTCGGTCCTTTCCGGAAACCGGAACTTCGAGGGGCGGATACATCCCCTGTGCCGCGCGAACTACCTCGCCTCTCCTCCGTTGGTCGTAGCCTACGCTCTCGCGGGGACCGTCGATATCGATTTGTCGAGGGACCCCGTGGGACACGATCCGAACGGATCGCCGGTCTTCCTGCGGGAGATATGGCCCTCGCCCGCGGAGATCGTAGAGACCGTCCGTTCGAGCGTCGCTTCGGATATGTTCAGGAAGGAGTACGGGGAAGTCTTCGCGGGAGACGCGGAGTGGAGAGGGCTTCCGGTTCCCATGGCGGATTGCTTCGCGTGGGAAGATTCCTCGACATACGTCAAGCATCCCCCCTTCTTCGAGAACCTGCCTGCCGCCCCCCCGCCCCGGGGAGACCTTTCGGGGCTGCGTGTCCTCGCGGTCCTCGGCGATTCCGTTACCACGGACCACATCTCCCCGGCCGGCGACATCGCGGTGGACGGCCCCGCCGGGCGATATCTCCTCGAGCGCGGCGTGAGGAAGGAGGATTTCAATTCCTACGGGAGCCGCCGGGGGAATCACGAGGTGATGATGCGCGGGACCTTCGCCAATATCCGGTTGCGCAACCTCCTCGCGCCGGGAACCGAAGGGGGATGGACCCTTTATCTTCCGAACGGGGAAAAGGACACCATCTACGACGCGGCAATGCGCTATGCGCGGGAAGGCGTACCCCTTCTGGTGCTCGCCGGAAAGGAGTACGGCTCCGGCTCTTCACGGGACTGGGCGGCCAAGGGGCCGATGCTCCTCGGCGTACGGGCGGTCCTGGCGGAAAGCTTCGAGAGGATCCACCGGAGCAATCTCGTCGGCATGGGCATACTTCCGCTCACCTACGCGGACGGGGCCGACCGGGATCGTCTCGGACTTACGGGAAAGGAACTTTTTTCCGTCGAGGGGATCGCCGTAGAGCTCGTTCCGCGGAAAAGGCTGACGGTGCACGCATGCCTGGATGGAAGGGAAATATCTTTTCCGGCGGTCGCACGCATCGACACGCCCGAGGAGGTGCGCTACTACCTCCACGGCGGGATCCTGCCATACGTGCTGCGTAGACTTATTGGAGCGGGTTAACCCGCATTTCTCACCACGGTTCGTCGCGAGACGGTGGAGACGGGTATGGCTACAAGGCGTCGCGACCGAGGGCACCGCAGGCGTAGTTGACACTACGTCGAGGAGCCCGACCGAGCGCAACGCAGTAGACATGCCCGTATCCGCCGCCGCAGCAGAAGCGTGGTGAGAATTGCGGGTTAACTCCGGGTATTACTCAACCTTATTCAGGAAAGCTCCGCCCTTCCCGGCACGTCGAACCCTTTTGCGCGCAAGGCGGAGATCACCTTCTGGCCTTCGATCGTGTCGAGCCGTATGAGCGCGGTCATCCTGTCCGAATCCTCGTCCGGCGTAACGATGCAGCTTCGCACCTTGACCGACATCCCGGCGAGGGAGGACATAAGCTCCTCGAACCGGTCCATGCTCCGCGGGAAGGAAACCTCGATCCGCACCCCCACTTCCTCCAGGTTCAGGACGTCGATCACGGCGTTCAGCAGGTCGATCTTGGTGATGATGCCGACAAGCCGGTCCCCCGAGAGCACCGGAAGCGCCCCGAACCGCTTCCGCCGGATGATGAGCAGGGCGTCCTCAACCGCGTCTTCGGGAGTGAGCGACCAGACATCCGTTTTCATCACCTCGCGCACGCGTCGGTCCGGCGGTCTGGCCCCGCCTGCCTCCGGTTCCCCCGTAAGTGATACGTTCCGCAGGTCGGTGTCGGTCAGTATCCCGACCAGCTTTCCCCCTTCCACGACCGGAAGATGGTTGATCCTCAGTTCCCGCATGATGCCGGCCGCCCGCGCCAGCGTGTCCTCCGGCGACACCGTCTTCGGGTCCTTCGTCATCCGCCTGCCTACGAGCATGGCACTCCCCTTTTCATGCGGGCTTTGCGCACATTATATCCGCGGGCTACGCCGACCGGAACATGAAGTAGGCCGCCCCTACGAGGCAAAGAGCGCCCCAAAGGTAGTCGAGCTTGAGCGGCTGCCGCATGTAGAACGTGACGAACCCGGCGAAGACGATCATCGTGATCACTTCCTGGATCACCTTGAGCTGCGGCAAGGTAAAGCTTTGATAGCCGATGCGGTTGGCGGGCACCTGGAGGACGTACTCGAAAAAGGCGATCCCCCAGCTCGCCAGGATGGCAAGCATCAAGGGCTTGGTGTTCATGTCCTTCAGGTGCCCGTACCAGGCGAACGTCATGAAGATGTTGGAGCAGAACAGAAGTGAGATGGTGGTCATCGCTCCCCCCCGGCAATATTAACTTTTCATTTTACCACCGGGTTCGGAGCTCTCCCCGACACAAAAGAAAGGGCCGCGCAGTGATGACGCGGCCCTTATTCCGCTTGCAAATCCGCCGTTACACGATCCCGTGCGAGATCATGGCGCGGGCGACCTTGATGAAGCCGGCAATGTTCGCGCCAACGACGAAGTTCCCGGGCGCTCCGAACTCCTCCGCCGCCTCAGAGCAGAGCGCGTAGACGTTCCGCATGATTTGCTGCAGCTTGATGTCCGTCTCTTCGAACCCCCAGGCCTCCCGGCTGGCGTTCTGCTGCATTTCGAGCCCCGAGGTCGCAACGCCGCCTGCGTTGGCCGCCTTCCCCGGCCCGTAGAGGATCCCCGCCGAGATGAAGACATGCACCCCTTCGGGAGTGGTCGGCATGTTCGCTCCCTCGCCGACGGCGATGCAGCCGCTCTTCACCAGCTTCTTGGCGTCCTTCCCGGTGATCTCGTTCTCGGTGGCCGACGGGAACGCGACGTCGCAGGGGATGTCCCATATGTTGCCGTTGGGGATGTATCGGGAGCCCTTGTGGTAATCGCAGTACTCCTTGATCCGCCGGCGCTCCACTTCCTTAAGCTGCTTGATCGTTTCGAGGTTGATCCCCTTGTCGTCGTGGATCACGCCGTTCGAATCGCTCATCGCGACGACCTTCCCGCCGAGCTGGTGCACCTTCTCCAGCGTGTAGATGGCGACGTTTCCCGATCCGGAGACGAGGACCTTCTTCCCCTTGAACCCGTTCTTCTTGCTTGCCAGCATCTCGTTCACGAAGTAAGTGCAGCCGTAGCCGGTTGCCTCCGTGCGCACCTGGCTGCCGCCGTACACGAGCCCCTTCCCCGTGAGTACGCCCGCCTCGAACTTGTTCGTCAACCGCTTGTACTGCCCGAAGAGGAACCCGATTTCACGGCCCCCCACGCCGATGTCGCCCGCCGGAACGTCGGTGTGCTCGCCGATAATCCGCCAAAGCTCAGTCATGAAGCTCTGGCAGAACCGCATCACCTCGCCGTCGGACTTCCCCTTGGGATCGAAGTCGGACCCGCCCTTCGCGCCGCCGATCGGCAGCCCCGTCAGGGAATTCTTGAAGATCTGCTCGAAGCCCAGGAATTTGATGATCCCCAGGTAGACGGACGGGTGGAACCTCAAGCCCCCCTTGTAGGGCCCGAGGGCGCTGTTGAACTGGACGCGGAAGCCGCGGTTGATGTGCACCACGCCCTTGTCGTCCTGCCAAGGCACCCGGAAGATGGTCTGCCGCTCCGGTTCGCAGATCCGCTCGATGATCTTGGCCTCGGTGAATTCCGGATACTTGACCAGGACCGGCCCCAGGGATTCGAGCACTTCCTTCACCGCCTGGTGGAATTCGGCCTCGCCGGGATTCCGCTTGACGACGTCCTGAAAGATGATCTCGAGTCTCTCCGTCAACGCCATGATTCCCCTCCTCTGCTTTCGCAGGCAACTATACTGACGCCGCCCCGGGCGCCTCTCACGGACCGACTCTACCCGTTCTCCCGTTAAGGTCAAGACAAGAGGGGACAATCGGGTATAATCGGGTATTATTCCACCTTCCGGGGGTTGGTACTGGAAAAACGGCTCGACAGCCAGCTCCGATCGGTCCTGCCGCCTTCCTGGCCGGCGCTTCTCGCGGGCATCTCCGAAATCGACGAGAGCAAGGGTTGGTGGAGGGGGAAATTCCAGCCCCCGCCTTCATGGCTTGCCGGCCTGCGGAAGCGGACGATCGCGCAGTCGGCGAAGGCCTCCATCGGGATCGACTGGGTCGGATTCCCGCGGCGCGGGGTCGGGACGGCGCTTGCGATGACCCCGGCGCAGGCGGAGGAGCTGCGCCGCTATTCCGCGGCGGGGTATGCGCAGATTCTCAAGGCGATCTTCGACGGCCGGGAGCAACGGCCGCTTTCCCGGGAGCTTCTGCTGGAATTCCACACCGGGCTGCTGCGGTATTCGCCCGGCGACCGGGGGCACAGGGGGGCCTACCGTACCTTGCCGGACCGCTCCGCGTTTTTCCCACGGCGCAGCATGGAATCTATCGCGTTGCGGCCCTCGGAGCCGGACTCGATCGAACGTGAAATGGACGCCCTGATCGCCTGGACGAACGCCCGGCTGAACGCGGGGAAGTTCCATCCGCTATTCGTCGTCGCCGGGTTCCTTCTTGAGTTTCTCGCGATCCGCCCGTTCGCCGGTGGAAACGGCCGGACGAGCCGCCTCCTCACGAACCTGCTGCTCCTGCGCAGCGGGTATTCCTACCTTCCGTACGCCTCACTCGAGAAAGCCATCGCGGAACGGAAGGCGGAGTATTACCTCGCCTTGCGGAAAAGCCAGGCGTCGCGGCACCTGCCTCCGACCGATATGGGCCCCTGGCTGACCGCTTTCCTGGACGCCATGCGGGCGCAGGCGAGGGAGTTGAAAGGGCTGCTTGCGGGGCATCCGCCGGAAAGCCGGCTTTCCGGAAACCAGGCCCGCGTCCTGGCGCTGCTGGTACGCCACCGCGAAATCACAAACCGCATGGTGTCGGGGGAGCTCCGCATTTCGAGGGAAACCGCGAAACAGGTCCTGAACCGCCTCGTCGCCCTGAACCTGCTGACGCGGACCGGAGCCGGAAGGGCCGTGCGGTACCGCCGCGCGGAACCGACCTAAGAACCGGGACGTTCCTAAGAACTCGGGGGGAAGCCGGGGCGGTCAAAGGAAGGAACATTCGCAGGAAATTGAACCGGAGAACCGGATCAACTTCTTAGGAACGTCCCGATTCTTGGGTTCAGGTGAAGTAGCAGACAGCCCGCTGCTTCAGCGTGTTCGCATTGAGGAGGAGCTTCCGCCCGCTCCGCCCGGCCGGAACGTCGATGACCCGCACCACTTCCGACCACTCGGCGTCCTCGGGCAGCAGGTCCTTGAGGCGGTTCTTCGACCGGAGGAAAAAGCCCTCGTTCAGCGGGCTCTCTTTCCCCTTCGGGAAGACCGCGAGGTAGAGCATGTTCGCCTCAACGAGGTCGTTGAAGAAGTGGGTTCCCAGGGAAACGTCCGGAACGATGATCGCCCCCATGGAGACAATTTCGCACAGGACGGAGACGGGGGCGATCTCGGCGAACGACACCGGCACGCCCAGGGACGGCATCTTCGTTCCCCAACGGCCCGGCCCGAGCAGCAGGATGGTTTTCTTCTCCCCCGGCTCCTCGACGTGCGTGATCCGGCCGACCAGCCGCGCGACGGAGTGGCGGTCGCCGATCGACAGCTTCACATAGGCGGAGGGGTCCACGTAGATCAGCCGGTCGAGGGCGGTGTGGGAGCTCTGGCCGACGATCGGACCGCGGGATTCGAACACCCGGTCCTTCTTCGCGATCGTCTCGGGAGGCGCCGGGATCCCTCCCCCCTCCTTGACCTGGAGTGGGCGGCACTGGACGAGGTTGATGCGGTAGCTCCCGTCCGGGAGGAAGTTGGCGGTGAACTCGATATCGACGGGATAATCGTAGGCGTCCCGCAACACGGCTAGCATCTCCTTCATGTCCGACACGAACGGCGTGGCGGATAGCATCCGGTCGAAGGTCAGGACGCAACGTGACGGGGGGCCGGCCTTCGACCGCCCTACGGCCGGCTCCATGCGCGCCGCGAACATTTCGATCGGCAGGTTGGGGCTGACCTTGACCACGTCGTCGACGTTCAGCGAGACGAACCGGTTGGCGGAGAGGTCGAGGGCGTCCACGCGGCGCTGTGCGAATTCCATGACCTCGCCGAAGTCCGCTTCCGGCCGCCGGTCGGGAGCATTAAGAGCGACAAGGCGCGTGTAGTCGTCGTCGGTGCGCTCGACCGCCCTCGTCCCGAGGCCGAAGACGACCCGCAGCATCCCCGCCTGGGGATCGATGTACTCGCTCCACGCGAAAGGATTGTAGGAAAGCCCGACTCCCGCGATCTGCGGGTAGAACAGGTTGCCGTGGATGGCCCCCGACACCCGCTGCACGAGGAGCGCCATCTGCTCGTCCCGGTCGAGGAGCCCCCGGTGAGCGCGGTACAGGAGGGCCTCCTCGCTCATCGTGCTCGCGTACACGGCTTTTACGGCCGACAGGAAGGCCTCCAGCCGCTCCTGCGGCGATCCCTGGTTCGGGCAGAACACGCTCTCGTACTTACCCGTGAAGGCGTTGCCGAAGCTGTCCTCCAGGAGGGAGCTGGACCGGACGATGATCGGCGACTGACCGAAGTACTCCAGCATCGCGAGGAACTGCCCGCGGAGAAACGAGGGGAACGTCCCCGAAAGGATCTTCTTCCGGGCCCCTTTCGCCCCGGCGAGGAATGAGAGGGGGTCTCTCTGGTCCCGCCGCGCCTTCCAGAGGCCGTTGCTCACCAGGTAGGTATAGAAAACGTCCGAGCCGATGTAGAAGGAGTCATGGGTCTCCATCCGTTCCCGCCAACGCCCGTCCGTGCGGGCGAGAATCGACCGGGAGAGGAGCATGCCGACCGATTTTCCCCCGATCAGCCCCGTCCCGATCATCCGCTTCCGGATGGCGAGAAGATCCGAAAGGTCGAGGTACCGGGAGGCCAGCGCGATCACCCGCTCGTCGCGTGTCACCATCATCCGGAGGAGGCGATGCAGGGTTTCCCCGGCCTCCTCGCGCGTCCGGCGGCCCTCCTCCACATCGCCCAGGATCTCCCGCGCCTGGAGGAATTTTCGGTCCCAGATGTCCTGCGTGCGCGGGACCGGGTCGATGCGCTGCGAAGTGATCTCCGCAAGCACTTCCGACAGGACGGCGCTCTCCGTAAGCGGCCGGAACTCCTCCCCTTCCCGGACGTGCGGGAGGTACATCGTCGGCGAATTCCGTTGGTGGACCTTCAATGGGTGGACGTAGAGCTTCCCTCCGTGGCGGAAGACGTCCAGGAGAAGCTGCGTCGTGTCGCGGATCGCGGAGACCGCTTCGAACGAATGGCGGTCGCGGAGGAGAGCGAAGTAGGTGATCGTTTCCAGCTCGTATAGGTACGGGCAGGTCACCATGAAGAAGTTGCCGAGCATCAGGTCGCTGTACCAGTCCGCCGCCAGGTCGGACAGGCAGTCGAAGAGATAGAACGTTCCGCGTCCCGCCCGCTCGATCACCTTGTGGATATCCGCGGTGAACGTCTCGAACCCCACTTCCGGGTTAAGGCGGTGGATCTCTGCACCGCTCTCCTCGCTCACAAGCTCCGGGTGGCGGGCGAAGCGGAAGTAGACGAGCTTCTTCCCCTTGCGGACCGCGTCCTCGCAGTACGGCGCGACGAACGGGAGATAGTCCTCCACGGCATCGACCTGCCAGACGATGTTGTCGCCCGGCAGGAGCCGCTGGACCACCCGGTCCAGCCCCGGCAGACCCGTGCTCGGATTTGTGCGCGCCTTGCTCATTCAGGCCTCCCGCGGCGGCGGATCGTCGATTTCGATGGATAGAATCCGGAGGGCGTCTCCCCCATCTATCCTTGCGGTCGGGCTTCCGCATTCCGGGCAACCCACGATGAACGCGCGGACCTCGGCCGGGCCGCACGCACCGCAATCGACCCGTGCCGGTTGTTCCTCTATCGACAGCCGCGCCCCCTCGGCAATCGTCCCTTTTGCCGCATACCCGAAGAGGAAGGCAAGGTTCTCGGGAACCACTCCGCGCAGCACGCCGACTTCGATGTCCACGCGGGTGATTCGGCGGCTTCCGTGCTTCCCGGCTTCGGCGACCGCGATGTCCAGTATGTCCCTGGCGATTCCCAGCTCGTGCATGAGGTTATCCGGTCTTTTCCCTGCAGAGCTCCCCGACCCGGCCGACGAAGGAGGACAAGCCGGTTCCCGTGACGGACGATGTCTCGAAGATCTCCACACGGGGATTGGCTGCCCGGGCCGCCGCCTTCACCCTGTCCATGTCGAACCGGACGTAGGGGAGCAGGTCGGTTTTCGTGATGACGAGCATGCCGGAGGTCTTGAACACGAGCGGGTACTTCAGCGGTTTTTCGTCCCCTTCCGCCGTGCTCAGCGCGACGACGCGCAGGTCTTCGCCCAGCGGCACTTCCGCGGGGCAGACGAGGTTGCCCACGTTTTCCACGAAGAGAAGGTCCGTGGCGTCCAGGTCGATACGCTCCAGGGCGGAAAGGAGGAGGAACGGCGGGATGTGGCAGGAGGAACGGGTATTTATCTGGTGGACCTGCACCCCGTGTTTCCGTATACGGGCTGCGTCGATGTCGGTCTCGATGTCTCCCTCGATCACCGACACCCGCAACTTACCGCGAAACGCTTCGATCGTCCGCTCGATCAGGGTTGTTTTCCCCGATCCGGGCGAGGAGATGAGGTTCACGGCGAATACCTTCTTTTCCGCGAGCAACAAGCGAATATTCCGCGCCGCGTCTTCCGCCGACCGCTGGATCTCCTGTTCGATGTCCACTTTCACCGCGTATGCCCCGTTAATTCGGTGGGTAGGTCGTTGAATTATACACCACGAGGCGGGCGTGGCCCGCCGGCGGTTCTGGTAGACTGTGGGACAAGCAGAATTTGCGGTACATTCGATCCCGGAGGATTGCGCGATGTGCCTGGGCGTGCCGGTCAGGGTGATGTCGATTTCGGGAACCAGCGCGACGGCGGAGGTGGGAGGGGCGCGCCGCGAGATTTCCGTCATGCTCCTCGAGGATGTCCGCGAGGGTGACTGGGTCATCCTCCACGCCGGGTTCGCCATCTCCAAACTCTCCCCCGAAGAGGCGGAAAAGACGCTCCAATACCTCCGTGAGATCCGGGATGCAACGTAAGCCGCATTTCTCACCATGGTTCGCCGCAGCAGAAGCGTGGTGAGAAATGCGGCTTAAATACATCGACGAGTTCCGCGATCCGGAGCTTGCCCGGCGCGTCGTCGATGCCATACGGACCTCCTGGGGCGAGCGGCCGCCCATGCGGCTGATGGAAGTCTGCGGGACCCACACCGTGAGCATCGCCCGCGCGGGTATTCGCTCTCTCCTGGATGGGGCGGTGACGATGGTATCGGGCCCGGGCTGCCCCGTCTGCGTGACGCCGGACGGCTACATCGACGCGGCCATCACGCTCGGAAAAAGGCCGGACACGATCCTTGCCACCTTCGGGGACATGCTTCGCGTCCCCGGAAGACATTCCTCCCTGGAAAAGGAACGGAGCGGCGGGGTGAACGTTCGCATCCTCTACTCCCCGCTGGACGCGGTGGAGACCGCAGCCGGCAACCCGGGAAAAGAGGTGATCTTCCTGGGCGTCGGTTTCGAGACAACCGCACCTTCGATCGCCGGAGCGATCCTTTCGGCGGCGGTACGGGATATCGGCAACTTCTCGGTCCTCTCATCCGTCCGAACCATACCGCGGGCCATGGAGGCACTGGCCTCCGACCCCGAAGTTCGGATCGAGGGGTTCCTCTGCCCCGCGCACGTCAGCGCTATCATCGGTTCCGACGCCTACCTTCCGTTGGCGGAAAAGTTCGGCGTCCCTTGCGTGGTGGCCGGGTTCGAGCCGCTCGACATCCTTTACGGGATATACCTGCTGTTACGCCAGAAGATCCGCGGGGCGGCGGTCGTCGAGAACGAATACTCCCGCGTCGCAACGCCTTCCGGCAACCGGAAGGCCCGTGAGATCATTGCAACGGTCTTCCGGGAAAGCGACATCGGATGGCGCGGGATCGGCGTCCTTCCCGGGACGGGGCTCGCCATCGCGGATGCATACTCGGAGTTCGACGCGCAAAAAAAATTCGGGGTGGAGATCCCCTTCACGGAAGATAAGACGGCCTGCCGGTGCGGGGACGTGCTGAAAGGGAAGATCACGCCGCGCGAGTGCCCGCTCTTCGGCAATGCATGCACCCCCGCCGAGCCGTACGGCCCCTGCATGGTGTCGAGCGAAGGGACCTGCGCCGCATATTACAAGTACGGGGTGCAATAAATGCCGGGAGATAAAATCCTCCTATCCCACGGAGAAGGCGGGAAACGGACCAGGGAGCTTATCCGGAAGGTAATCGCGAAACGGTTCGAAAATCCCGTCCTTTCCCCGCTGTTCGATTCGGCGCTCCTCGGGCGGCTGGACGGCGAGATCGCCTTCACCACCGACGGCTACGTGATCACCCCCGCGATCTTCCCCGGCGGGGACATCGGAAGGCTCGCGGTGTGCGGGACGCTTAATGACCTCTCCGTCTGCGGGGCCCGGCCCGTTGCGATCTCCTGCTCCCTCATCCTGGAAGAAGGGTTCCCCGTCGAGACGCTGGAGACGATTCTGGACTCCATGGAGGCGGCGGCAAAGGAAGGGAACGTCACCATCGCCTGCGGCGATACGAAGGTCGTGGAAAAGGGGAACGCCGACGGGATCTTCATCACAACGTCGGGCATCGGGATCGTGAACGACGGCTGGCGACCCGCCCCGGAAAACGTCCGGCCCGGCGACCGAGTGATCCTCACCGGGACGATGGGGGACCACCAGGCGGCGGTGCTGATCGCGAGGAACCGGCTGGAGATCGCCGCGAAGGTCCTGTCGGACGTGGCTCCGCTCTCCTCGATGCTGCTTGATATTCTTTCCTCCTTCGGGGGATCCGTGCGGTTCATGCGGGACCCGACCCGGGGCGGCGTGGGCGTTTCCCTGAACGAGATGGCGGAATCGTCCCGAGTCCGGATCGTCCTCGACGAAAGCAGGCTGCCGGTGGCGGATGAGGTTCGCGGCATCTGCGAAATACTGGGTTTCGACCCGATCTACCTCGCCAACGAGGGAAAAGCGCTCCTGATCGTGGATGGAAGCGCTGCGGAACCGATCGTGGATTCGCTTCGGAAGACCCAATACGGACTGAACGCAGCGGTGATCGGAGAGGTAGTTAAAGGCTCTCCCGGCGTTTTCATGAAGACCGTCATCGGGGGATTACGCGCCGTCGATTACCCGGTGGGAGAACAGTTACCGCGTATCTGTTAGATCGGAGCATCCACCGAAGACGCTCGGGGCCCGGTGCGGAATACGGGCCAAGGGACGATACTGGAACTATGGAGCGTCCCGGAAAAGCTGTTCTCATTTACGACGGGGATTGCGCATTCTGCCGGAAGACGGCGGAGTGGATCGCTTCCCGCTCGGACCCGGACGCGTTCGAGTTCCTCTCCTGCCATTCGGACGATCTTGCGAAACGGTTTCCGCAGATCGAACGGTTGGCCTGCTTGCAGGCGATGCACCTGGTCCTTCCCGGCGGTAATATCCTTGTCGGGGAACGGGCAATCCCTGAAATCCTGCGGCGGATTCGGCGCTATCGTTTGGTCGCAGCCCTGTTCCGCCTGCCGGGCGCCGGCCTTCTCTCCAGCGCCTTTTACCGCTGGTTTGCGAAGAACCGGTTCCACATCTCAAGGACACCTTCCTCCGGCATGCCGCCGATGTAGCGCATTTTTGAAACCGAAATCGTTATGGGCGCTTGTAGTCAACAAACTTGATGTATCGCCCGGAATGCGCAATGATGTATATGCAGTATGTAATGGGGAGGTGTAGCAATGGTGAGGATCAATGTCATTTTTTCCGAGGACATCCTGGAGGAGATCGACGTTATCGCGAAGCAGGAAAGGAAGAGCCGCAGCTTGATTCTTCGGGAAGCGGCGGAAAAGGTCATCGAGGAGAGGCGCCGCAAGGCGGAAGAACTCCGGCGGAGGGCACGAAGAGAAGCCGCCTTCGAGGCCATGGATCGGCTGAAAAAGAAATCCGGCGCATGGGATGGAGTCTCGGAAGTGAGGAAATGGCGGGACGCCTCGAAATGACGGGATACGTCCTCGACACTTCGGTAGTCTGCAAGTGGTTCAGTGATCGGAACGAATCGGACCTGGAAAACGCGCAAGATCTTCGGCGCGGGATTCTGGAAGGAGATTATTCCATAACGATTCCCGACCTTCTCTTCTACGAACTCTCCAATGCTTTGCGATTCAATCCCGGGCTATCCTCCGAAGAGGTAAACGAAGCGGTGGAAGCGGTGTTCCAATTGGAATTCGACGTCCGCAACATTTCGGCGGATTTGGCGACAAACGCCGTGAAACTTGCATACTCGTTCAATGTCACCGTCTACGACGCATGTTTTCTTGCACTGGCCCAAAACGAGAGAAAGATGCTGATTACCGCCGATTACAAGTTCCGTGAACGGGTGAAAGGAGCAAAGAATATTCTCGGGTTGGCGGATTTCACTCCGATACCTGGTGGTAAAAAAAGGAAGCGTCCCTCAACGCTTAAAGATTTTCGCGGGGTATTGTCGGCAAAGGAAAAAACCGGGCGGCGGAACTGATCCTTTCCCCGCGCCGGCGGGTTCTTTTCCGCGGCCGCGATGGGCCGTGGCAGGCTGAAACACTGACCCCCGCAGGCGCGGCGCCGATCGTCAGTCCGCAAATCTCATCCGGTCAAACCAGGAGCGCAGTAAGGTTCCTGACGGAAATGTTGTCCAGGCGGCGCACCGCGTCCACGATCTCGGACCGGCGGAACACGTCTACCGCCTTCTCCGCCAGCCGGTGGAACTTCTCCTCCGCCTTCGCCCACGACATCGGGCGAGTGTGGAACCCCTCGTAATCGTACTTTTCCTTTATCAAAGACCGGCCGTCCTTGAGCGTGACGGTGAGCCGGCAGGCGTGCTCGTCGGGGAAACGACGGGAGAAGCCGGGGTCCGGAACGACCGTGACGCGGCGCAGCAGCGACTGGATATCGCCCCTCGTTATCCGCTCGGGCTCGTACTGCTCGGGCATAACCTGCCCGTCGAGCGCGGCTGCGGACACCATGTACGGCAGGCTGTGATCGGCTTCTTCCTTGGTGCGGACGACAGTCTTGTCGCCTTCGGCACCGCCGCCGATGATCAGGTGCGCCACGTCGAAAATGTCGATCCGGATCCGGTCTATCTCCCTGCCCTGGAACCCCGTTTCCCGCATCAGCTCGATCATCCCCTCGATGGCCGACTGGGAATGGACTTCCGCGTTGAATTTCTTCAGTATCGTGCGCGTGACCCTCTCCAGGTTCTCCCTCGACCAGTCGATCTCGAAATCCCCCGAGATCGTCTGGCACCACCCCTTGTTCCCTTCGAACACTTCCCGGGGACCCGTAATCCCGCGCATCGACAGGAAGGCCGCCCGAAGCGCGTCGACGGCCGTGTTCGGATAGGCAAGGCCTTTCCAGTGGGACAGCTCGCCCGTACGGGTTACCCGGAGCGCGTTGTTTGCCGTGCCCGAAATGCCCAGGGCATTGGCGATCCTCGGCGCGTCGAGCTCCAGCGCTTTCGCCACTCCCGCCGCCGCCGCGAAGGCGCCCTGGGTCGTATGATCGAAACCCCTCGCGCGCACCGGGGCGACGTCGCAAAGGCGGCATTGCACATGGTACGCGACCGCCAGCGCGGTAAGGAATTGCCGCCCGGAAGCCAGCGAATACTCCGACGCCGCAAGCACCGCGCCCACGTTGTCGCTCGGATGGCACGTCTCTCCCTTGGCGAGATAACTGTCGTTGAAATCCAGGTAACGGACAAGGGCGCCGTTGAAGAAGGCCGCCCGGTCGGGCGCGGAATACCCTCCTCCGATCAGGGAGCAAAGGGGATTTCCGCCGAACTCCTCGACCTCGGCGCGGATGAGCCGGATCGGGTGGCCGGAAATCGCTCCGAACGCGCATCCGAGCGAATCGAGCACGCGGATCTTCAACGCCTCGCGTGCCGCCGTGGAGATGTGCTCCCAGGCGGCGCGCTCGACGAAGGATGCCAACTGCTCGGAACGGGTCGGTTCCCTTTCATCTCCGCCCCTTACGGCGGAGGATAACTGCGCCATTCCGTCACCTCCCGCTTTTTCCCGGGGGCGCGACCAGCTTCGGCTTTGAAGGTGCGGCGGCGCGGCCTTTTTCCTTGAACGTGACTACCCGGCCCCACGTGCTCTTCGTCCCCCAGATTCCGGAGCGCAGGCACTCGAGCTGCACCACCTGCGAGTGGTCGACGAACAGGTTGACCTCCGGCCCGAAGTTCTTGATGTACCATGAGAACACCTCTGGGTCGGCCGCTTCGAACATCACCTTCTCGAGACCTATTTCGTTAACGATTTTGGCCACCACGTCGGTGCGCCACTTCCTCACGTTTTCCGTGATCCCCTCGGATTCGATCATGATCAGGTGCGCGCCGGCATCCAGGTACTGCTTCGCGGCACGGATCGCCTGCGACGGGTCCGATGTGCCCTCCGCCTCGAGCTCTTCGACCGAGCTGGCTCCCCCTGCGCCGAACTGTATCCCCACTTCCGGCTTGGGTTTCATGCCGAGGTCCGTGACCTTTCGGACCAGGCCGAGCAGATCGCCCTGGGGCACCGTAATGAAGCCGCTTGAAATCTCGACGACGTCGAATTTCAGCCTTTTGCATTCCTCCAGGTAACGGTCCACCGCATCCCCGCCGTGGGTCAGCACGCGTTCGATGAAGCCGCCAGTCGATACCAGTACGTCATGCTCGTGACACGTATCGATCAGCTCCCTGACCGCCTTTTCCGGCATGAGACTGAAGGAACCTCCGCTGAATTTGAATATATCGATGTAGTAACCCATGGTTTCCAGGATGTCCTGCAGGTACCGTTTCCCTACCGGCGCGTAATAAGGGCCTCGCATCTCCGTGACGCCGCGCTTGCGGGGTTTGCCTTCCCGCTCGTTCACCGGCAGGAAATCGAAACTTCGACCGCTTCCTACGCCCATGTTCCGGCCCCCTTTCCAATGAGAAAAAGCTTCAAAACCAAATTATCCCCATGACGCTAAATACTTCTCCCTTTTTAAGATGAATTACCGACAGGGGGAGGTGCCGGGAACGGGAAAAAAGAATGAGGCCGCCTGCCTCGAAGACCGTTGGACAACATCATGATCATGGGTTTTAAATTCGCGTCGGAGCGATTCGATCCTGCTTACCCAAAATATATAATTCGGAAACAAATTAATTAATATTGCATCGAAAATTCAATAATCGGTTTAAAATGTATATCATGGAGTTTCCCTAATTTAATCGCTGGAGAACAGGGAGCGGCAGAGGGTGGGATCGCGCTCTATTCTTTCTCCGGAGAATTTCGTTTCCGGCCACATCGGTCGGGCAGCGTTTCTGTCCGGCGCCGCGTCTTCCATAATCGGTCTGATCGCCTTGCTCGGATGGATTCCCGGGCTGCAATTCCTTGCCAGCCCCCACCCGGCCTACATTCCCGTCGCCCCTCTCACCGCTTTCGCACTGGTATCGCTCGGTGCGATCGTTTCGGTCCACGCAATCAAGCCCTGGCGCGGTGGAGGCAGGATTTTCGCGTCGGCGGTTTCCGGGCTGATCGCCGTCTACGGTCTGCTCACATTCACTACTCTCTGGAACGGCGTGCGACTGCCGGTGGAATCGTTCATATATCCAGTTCCAAAGATGATCGGCGGGGTCCCCATAGCACGTATGTCTCCGGCGACGGGCGTCCTGTTTTCCATGATCGGGTGCGGCATATTCCTTGTTCTCCTTCGCGAAGGAAACGAGGCCCGCATAAGGTTCGCCGGGAATCTTGCAGGCGTACTGGGGAGCCTGGCCGCTGCGGCGGGAGTGACGTTCCTCCTCGGATACATGTACGGATCGCCTTTTCTCTACGGCAGCGGAGTCATTCCGGTGGCGGTTTTTACCGCTTGCGGTTTCGTGTCGCTGGGGACAGGGGTGGCCGCGGCCACCGGACCGGATTGCATACCGTTGAAGTACCTCGTCGGTCCATCCGCGCGGGCAAGATTGTTGCGGGCCTTCGTTCCCCTGACGGTCTTCCTGGTCGTTGCGCTGGAGGCGCTTCACGGGATCGTTCCGGATTATTTCTCCGCGAACGACGCGCTGGCTGCGGCGATGATGGCAACGATATCCGCAGCCATCTCGGCATTCGTCGTGTCGCGGGTGGCGACGGCCGTAGGCCGTGCCCTGGACCTGGCATACGAACAGCGGAAGCGGTCGGAAGAGGCCCTGCAACGCCTTGCCGCTGCAGTCGAACAAACCGCCGAGATCATATTCATCACGGATACCGAAGGGGCGATCCAATACGTCAACCCGGCTTTTGAGCGGATCACCGGGTTCGGCCGTCAGGAGGCCATCGGCAGCAACCCGCGGATCCTCAAGAGCGGAAGGCACGACGAGGAGTTCTACAGGAATTTGTGGGAAACCCTCAAGCGTGGGGAGGTCTGGACGGGCGGATTGATCAATAAGCGGAAAGACGGAAGCCTGTACGAGGAAGATGCGATCATCTCCCCGGTGCGGGACGACGCAGGCCGCCTGATGAACTTCGTGGCCGTAAAACGGGACGTAACCGAAGAACGTAAGATGGAGGAGCAGCTCCGCCAGGCGCAGAAGATCGAAGCGGTCGGGCGGCTTGCCGGCGGAGTCGCGCACGATTTCAACAACCTCCTGACGGCGATTACGGGCTACAGCGAGCTCGCCTTCGCCAGGACGGCCGAAGGCGACCCGGTGCACGGCTATGTAAAGGAGATCCGTGACGTCGCCGGTCGGGCCGCGGGGTTGACGCGGCAACTGCTGGCATTCAGCCGCCGGCAGATCCTTCAACCCAGAATCATCGACCTGAACGCGGTCGTCAGGGACATCGACCGGATGCTCCGACGCCTGATCGGTGAAGATATCGACCTCTTCACCTCCCTCGACCCCGATCTCCGGCTGACCAAGGCGGATCCCGGGCAGATCGGACAGGTGATCATGAACCTGGCCGTCAACGCCCGGGACGCCATGCCCACGGGAGGGAAACTGACCATCGAAACGGCCAATGTCTACATCGACGAGGCTTACGCGCGCGGTCACGCCACAATGCATCCCGGCGCCTACGTGATGATCGCGGTGAGCGATACCGGCGTCGGAATGGACCAGGAAACGTTATCCCGGATTTTCGAACCCTTCTTCACCACCAAGGAAAAGGGAAAGGGGACGGGGCTCGGCCTGTCGACCGTCTACGGGATCGTCAAGCAGAGCGGCGGCCATATATGGGTCTACAGCGAGCCCGGCCGCGGCACGACGTTCAAGACCTACCTGCCGAGCGTGGAGGAGACGGCGGACGTTCCGGAACCGGCCCCGGAACCGAAGGAACTGATACAGGGTACGGAGACGGTCCTGTTGGCGGAAGACGAGGAGGCGGTCCGGATGCTGGCGCTGGAGATCCTGGTGATGAACGGCTATACCGTCCTTGCCGCCGGCGACGGGGAGGAAGCCTTGCGCACTTCCGCCAGGTACGAAGGAAAGATCGACCTCATGCTGTGCGACGTGGTGATGCCGGGGATGAGCGGAGCGGATCTCTCGCGGAAAATCGCGCTTTCCCGGCCGGATATGAAGGTCCTGTTCATGTCGGGATACACCGACAACGCCATCGTGCACCGCGGCGTCCTGGATCCCGGCACCGCCTTCATCGAAAAGCCGTTTTCGCCGGATGCCCTCGCGCGCAAGGTGCGCGCAGTGCTGGACGCGAAGAAGACATAGGGATGATCTCCGACCGGGGATTTCGGTAATTTATGCCTTCGGCCCGAGACCCGCGATGCACTGGTCTTCGCGGATTACCTTTCTCGGACCGCCGTCCTGACCTTTCGACCAGTCGTGCGGAGCGGCGATCTTCTCCAGTTTCTCCAGCGTGCCGGTTTCCTTCGCGCGGTCGTAAATAAGCTGCCAGGCGCAGTCCCTCTCCTCCCGTACCTCGCACTTCCCTTCCCGGGAGCCGCCGCACGGGCCGTTGAACATGCGCTTGGAGCAGCGGGTGATCGGACAGATGCCGGCGAATTCGCCGAGCCTGCAATCGCCGCAGCCGGCGCACTTCTCCGCCCATACCCCCTGCGCTTCCAGGATGCCGATGAACTGGGTGTTCAGGCCGGGATAGACGGCCGTTTTCGGAAAGCGGCCGGCCAGCGCCTGGACGCCCGCCCCGCAGCCGAACGACACGATGGCGTCGTATTTCGATCCCTGCCCGGCCAGCGCGTCGATGAAGGCGTCTTCGCACTGCCGTTCGATGGTGCACTCGTCGACGGTCACCCCGCCCCGCCCCGCAAGCTTCAGGGACATGCGAAGCGCGGAACCGAGGATCCCCACCTCGCGCTCCCCTCCGGCAAGGCAGACGGTGACGCAGGTGCCGCATCCCACCAGAAGGACCTTTTCATGGTCCTTTATCATTTCCCGTATTTCACGTATGTCCTTACGATCGGCGACAATCATGCTTTTCTCCTGCCAGTGTGCTTTCCGCCTTAAGCGTCATTTCCCGTATGCCTTCTTCAGCGCCGCTTCCCTCGTTGCGCAACGGGCTCGGGCCCAGGCCCTTCAGCCGGGCGGTCATTTCGGCCGCGATCTCCGCGAACCTGATCCCCTCGGCCGACGACAGGTTGAACATTTCCAGCCGCTCCGGCTCCAGGCCGATCTCGGCCAGGATTCCTTTCGCCCGCTCGACACGGCGGCGCGCCCTCAAATTCCCTTCGAGGTAGTGGCAGCCGCCCTCCAGGCAACCCGCCACGATAACACCGTCCACTCCCCGTTCGAAGGCGGTCATTATGTAATTCACCTCCACCTTCCCGGTGCAGGGGAGCCTCAAGACCCGCACGTTGTCCGGGTACTGCAGGCGCATCGAGCCCGCCAGGTCGGCCGCGGCATACGCGCAGTAGTGGCAGCAGAAGGCGAGGATCAGGGGTTCCTTTTCGGCCATCGGCGCTCTCAGCTCCTGTGCCATTTCGGAGGCGCTATCCCCGCCCTGTCCGGATACGCCGGGACCGCCGGCTTTTCTTCCGGGTCAGCCCCGAGCAGGCTGTTGACCGCGGCCAGGACCTGGAAGTCCACGTAATGCCGCAGCGTGATGGCCTTGGCGGGGCACTCCGAGGCGCAACTTCCGCATCCCATGCAAACCACTCCCTGCACTTCGGCCTTGTTGTCGGCCCCGATCCGCGGCGCCATGTAGGGGCAAAGATGGACGCATGTCATGCACCCGACGCACTTGTCCGGATCGACGTACGAGATCTGCCCGCTCACCGGCATCCGCTTGTGCGAAAGGATAGTCGCCGCCCGCGCCGCCACCGCGTTCGCCTGGGATACGGTCTCGCCGATGAATTTCGGAGAATGTGCCGTGCCGCAGAGGAAGATGCCTTCGCTCGCGAAATCGACCGGCCGCAGTTTCATGTGGGCTTCCAGAAAGAACCCGTCGGCGTTCAGCGGCACCCGAAGCAGCTCGGAGAGCTCTTTCCTGTCCGCGCGCGGCTCCATCGGGGCGGCCAGGATGACCAGGTCGGGCTCGATCCGGAGATCGCGCCCAAGGGTCGGCTCGAAGACACGCAGATCGAGCTTCCCGCCGTTCGTCAGCTCGGGCATCCGCTCGGGCTCGTACCGGACGAACAGGACCCCCTTCTCCCTCGCTTCGCGGTATGCCGCCTCCCGGAATCCGTAGGTCCGCATGTCGCGGTAAAGGACCACGATCCGCGCATCCGGGAACTTCTCCTTCAGGAGAAGGGCATTCTTGACCGCGGTGGCGCAGCAGACCCGGCTGCAGTAAGGCCGCTCCCCGCTTCGCTGCTCGACGCACTGGATCATGGCCACCGTGGAGCCGGGGGATAGGTCGATCTCTCCCCGTTCAAGCCGGCCCGACAGCTCCAGCTGCGTCAGCACCCTGTCGCACCTGCCGTAGCCATAGGTTTCCGGTTTCTTCTCCGTAGCCCCGGTGGCTACCACCACCACACCGTGCCGGATATCGATATTCTGTCCGTTCGCGAAAATCCGGGAGGTGAAGCTTCCCACGTTCCCTTCCACCTTGACGACGGAGGCGGAACGATGGACCGTGATCAGCCTGCCGGCTTTCACGCGCTGGATCGTCCTGTCGAGGAACGCCTGGACGTCGTCCCGTCCGATCGTGCGGTGGATCTCACGGACTGTGCCGCCGAGCCGGGAGGCTTTTTCCACAAGGTGAACGCGGAACCCCTGCTCGGCAAGAGCAAGCGCCGCGGTCATGCCTGCGATTCCGCCTCCGACGACCAGGGCGCCGCTGCTTACCGGTACCGTCTCCTGGTTCAGCGGCAAGAGCCTCGCCGCGCGCCCCACGGCCATCCTCACAAGGTCGACCGCCTTGGCTGTTGCCTTCTCAGGGGTTGCCGAGTGCACCCATGAACACTGGTCGCGGATATTGGCCATCTCGAATAGATACGGGTTAAGCCCCGCGTCCCGCATGGTGTCGCGGAATATCGGTTCATGGGTACGCGGGGTGCACGAGGCGATGACGAGCCGGTTAAGGCCGTTTGCCGCGATCTTTTCCTTGATCAGGTCCTGGTTGTTCGACGCGCAGGCGTAGACGTTGTGCTCGGCAAGCACCACGTGCGGCAATTCCCCCGCCCGTTGCACGACCGCCTCCACGTCGACGACCGAGGCGATGTTGCTTCCGCAATGGCATACGAACACGCCGATCCGCGGCGGCTCGTCGGTGACGTCGCGCTGCGGCGGATAGCTCTTCTTCCGCACCAGCGTGCCGCGTGCCGGGGCCAGCAGCGACATGGCCCGGGAGGCCGCGGCGCTCGCCTGCATGACGGTGTCGGGTATGTCCTTGGGCTCCTGGAAAGCGCCGCCGACGAAGACGCCGGGACGTGTCGTATCCAGCGGCGCAAGCTCTCCGGTCTGCGCGAAGCCCCAGCGGTTGAGCGCAACTCCCAGGGCTTTCGCCTGTTCCGCAAGCGACGCGCCGGGTTCGAGACCCAGGGAGAGAACCACCATGTCGAACTCTTCCTCGCTCTGCTTCCCCCCCGGCGTCATGTGGACAAGACGCAGGTTCTTCGTCCCCGGCATCACGTAGGTGCGGGAAATGAATGAACGGACGTACCGGACCCCGAGCTGCTTCCTTGCCCGCTCGTAGTAACGGTCGAAATCCTTGCCGAAGGCGCGCAGATCGAGGAAGAAGACCGTGACCTCCAGCCCCGGCTCGTGCTCCCTTGCGAGGATCGCCTCCTTGGTTGCCGCCATGCAGCAGACCGAGGAGCAGTAGTCGTTGTCGCAGCCGGCGTCGCGCGAGCCGACGCACTGGATGAACGCCAGCCGTTTCGGCGCCGTGCCGTCGGACGGGCGGACGAGGTGTCCGCGCGTGGGTCCGGAAGCGGACAGCATCCGTTCGAACTGCACGTTCGTCAGCACGTTCGGCGCGAAGCCGAAACCGAATTCGCCCCGCCGGGTCGCGTCGAACGCCTCGAAGCCCGGAGTCAGCACGACGCCGCCGACCTTGAGCTCCAATGTCTCTTCCGCCTGATCGTAATCGACGGCGCCTGCCTGGCACACCGTGGAACAGAGCCCGCATTCCCCCGTACGGAAATGCACGCAGGCGTCGCGGTCGATGAACGGTACGCGTGGCGCGGCCTGGGGATGCGCGAGGTCGATGCAGGGACGGGCCGTGAGATGCTGATCGTGGTTCGTTTTATGAGGACGCGGGCGGCGCGACGTGATCGTTGCGAGGTCGATGGCGCCTGTGGGGCAGACGAACGCGCAGGCTCCGCACGCCTGGCACTGGTCGGTCGGCTCCGAATAGGCGGTGCGCACGTTCCGCCCGGGGCCCCGTCCGAACAGGCTTATCGCCCCACGGCCCATCAGGTCGTTGCACACGCGTACGCATAGTCCGCACAGGATGCATTTGCCGGTCTCCGTGCGTTCCAGCGGGGTGGATTCGACCCCGAGCCCCGAGGCGAACGCCGCAAGTTCGGCCGATTGCGGGGCCTGGGCAAGCAGCAGCTCGAGCACCGTGCGGCGCGAAGACCGCACCAGCCCGGTATCTGTCCGGACTACGAGACCTTCCTCGACCGGGTAGGCGCAGGACGCGACGAGCCGCCCGCCGCGCGGCGATTCGATCTCGACGACGCAGACCCGGCAGGCGCCGTAAGGGGACAGCCCCTTCGCGTGGCAGAGCGTCGGGATGGAAATGCCCGCCTGTCTCGCGGCATCGAGGACCGTCGCCGACCGGGGCACTTCAGCCGTGCGGCCGTCCACGACGATCGTTATGCGGCCCGGATCAGGCACTGACCACCGCCTCCTTCGGACATACGCTCCTGCACGCTCCGCACCGCGAGCAGACAGCCGGGTCGATCGCGTGGGCCTGCTTCTTCTCACCGCGGATCGCCTTCGGCGCGCAGACCTTCACGCACTCCCCGCAGCCGGTGCAGGCAGCCTCGTCGATCCGCAGCGTGATCAGGTCACGGCAGACGCCCGCTGGGCACTTCCTGCCGAGGATATGCGCCTCGAACTCCGGCCGGAAATACGCAAGCGCCGTCAATACCGGGTTCGGCGCGGTGGACCCCAGCCCGCAAAGCGAAACCGCCCGGACCGTCGTCGCGAGGCGCTCCAGCAGCGCAAGGTCGCCGGAATCACCCTTGCCTTCGCAGATCCGCGTGAGGATGCGCAGCATGTGCCGTGTTCCTTCGCGGCACGGTGCGCATTTACCGCAGGACTCGTCGGCGGTGAAGGCGAGGAAAAACCGCGCCAGGTCCACCATGCATGTCCCGGTGTCGATCACGATCATGCCGCCCGATCCCATCATGGACCCTGCTTCGCCAAGCTTCTCGTAATCGATCGGCAGATCGATGAGCGACTCCGGGAGGCAGCCGCCGGACGGTCCTCCGGTCTGTATGGCCTTCAGCGGCCGTTTTCCGCTCATCCCGCCGCCGATCTCGTGGACCATTTCCCTGAGCGAGATGCCGAGCGGAACCTCCACCAGCCCGGTGTTCTTAACGGCCCCGACCAGCGAGAAGACCGTCGTCCCGCGGTTGCGCTCGGCGCCCATGGCGGCGTACCACGCCGCGCCGCGGGAAAGGATGGGGCCCACGCTCGCCCACGTCTTGACGTTGTTGATGACGGTCGGCTTCCCCCAGAGGCCTTTCTCCGCCGGATACGGGGGACGCGGCTGCGGCTCGCCCGACCGGCCCTCGATGGAGGCGATCAGAGCCGTTTCCTCTCCGCAGACGAACGCTCCGGCCCCCCGCCGCACCTTGAGCCGGAAGGAAAATCCGCTGCCGAAGATGTCGTCGCCGAGCAGGCCCAGCGATTCCGCTTCGGAGATGGCATGCCGGATCGTCGTGACCGCAAGCGGGTATTCGCTGCGAACGTAGACGATCCCCTCCCGGGCGCCGATCGCATACGCCCCGATGAGCATTCCCTCGATGACGGCGTGCGGATCCCCCTCGAGGACGCTCCGATCCATGAATGCGCCGGGATCGCCTTCGTCGGCGTTGCATACTACGTACTTGATATCGGATGCGGAGCGGCGGGCGGATTCCCACTTCCGCCCCGTGGGGAAACCGGCGCCGCCGCGGCCGCGCAGTCCGGACTGCAGCACTTCGGCTATCGCCTGCTCCGGGGTCATCCGCGTCATGGCCCCGGCGGCTCCGCGGTACGCTCCGCGGGCGATCGCCTCGCCGATTTCCATCGGATCGATCGTGCCGCAGTTCCGCAGGATCACCCTGCGCTGCATGCGGTAGAACCCGAGGGCGGACCAGGCGGGAATCGCGCCCGCTCCGTTGGAAGAGGCGGGGTACACATGCCGTTCGCCTGTAGCGACGTGCTCCTCTTCATCGATACGGCACAGAGCGAGCTTCGTTTTCAAATCCCCGGCCGTGGCATATGCCTCGATAAGGTCGCGGGTCCTTTTCGGCGTCATGTTGCCGTAGCTGATCCGCGGCGCGTTCGGCGGCAACAGATCCAGCAGCGGCTCCCGCTGGCAGAAACCGATGCATCCCGTCCGCGCCACGACTGCGTCCAGCCCGAATTCCTTTACCGCATCCAGCGCGGCCGCTTCGACCTCGCGTGCTCCCGCCGCGATACCGCACGTTGCGGAGCCGACAAGGATCTTGAGCCGCTCCGGATAAAGCGCCGCTTTCCCGGCCGTGCCGATCCGGTCAAGGTCCTTTTCGACGCGGACGGGGACGCTCATTCGAAGCGCTCCAGTATGTTCGACACCATGTTGAGCCGGATCCTGCCGAAGGTCACGCCGTCGATCCGCATCGCCGGCGCCAGCGCGCAGCAGCCGATGCAGCGGACCGTGTTCAGGGTGAATCGCCGCTCCTTGTCCGTGCCTCCCGCGCGGATGCCCAGCTCCTGCTCGATATGTTCAAGCAGCAATCCCGATCCGCGGACGAAGCAGGCGGTGCCGAGACATACCTCTATCGTGTGCCTCCCCGCCGGTTCGAGTTTGAACGCATTGTAGAAGCTCGCCACGCGCAGGATCTCGGGGAGCGGCACCGCAAGGTGCCCCGCCACCCGCTCGAGGACCGGACGCGGGAGATACCCCCAATCGTCGTTGATGTCCTGCAGGATCGGAAGCAGCGGCCCCGGCTCGTTCAGGTGGCGGTCGAAGATCGGCTGAAGGCGGGCGGCGCCTTCGGCGTCCATGGCCTGCGACGGCGAAAAAGGCGGCGTCGGCTCCGGGACGTTCGTCACGGGGCAGCTCTGCCAGCAGTCGCCGCAGCCGGTGCACTTTTCGGGGATGACGCTTCGGGGGCGCCGCCGAACGGTCGCGTGGAACCTGCCCGCCTCTCCGTCCAGCGCGGCCACGTCCGACATCGTAAGGACTTCGATGTTCAAGTCACGCATGCATTCCACGAGCTTGGGGGAAATGATGCAGGTGGCGCAGTCGCCCGTCGGGAACGTTTTGTCCAGGCGGGCCATCCCCCCGCCGATGGTCGGGCTCTCTTCCACCAGGTAGACCCGGAATCCGGAAGCGGAAAGATCGAGCGACGCCTGGATGCCCGCGATCCCTCCACCGCAGACAAGGACGGCTCCATAGGGCTCGTTTTCGCCGCCCTTCAGCGGGATCACGTTTCCACGGCTCCTTTCCGCGCTCACCTTGTCGGCGCTCATCGGGCCGCTCCCCTTGCCGCCGTTGCATCGATCCCCGCGATCGCCGGAAGCCGATCGGCGCCGACAAACAGGGCATCGAGCCCGACTTCCCCCTTCGTCAGTCCCAGGGCAAGCCCCAGGAGTTGCGTGACGTACAGGACCGGCGTTTCGGGTATCGGTCCATGCGCCTTCACGGCGTCCGCCTGCCGCAGGTCGAGGTTGCTCTCGCACAGGGGACAGGCGACGGCCAGCGCCTCTGCGCCTGCCTGCCGCGCCATCGAAAGGAGCCGATGAGCGAGACGGTGCGCGACCCCCGAACCGGTAAGCGACAAGGATGCCCCGCAGCACTCCGTCTTGTACGGCCACTCCACGCTTTCCGCGCCGATCGCTCCGAGCAGCCTGTCCATGCCGCTCGGGTGCTCCGCGTCGTCGAAGGCGACGATTCCCGGCGGCCGGGTAAGGAGGCACCCGTAATAGCAGGCGACCTTGAGTCCGCTCAGGGGACGCCGAACCTTTTCCCGGATGGCGTCGATACCGAGGTCGTTGACGAGCACGTCGAGCAGGTGCCGGACCTCCACGCCGCCGTCGTACGGTTTTCCGGTTACCCTCGCGGCGCGGCTCCGCTCTTCCGGATCGGTTCGCACGGCATGGTTCGCGGTGCGAAGGCGCGAATAGCAGGAAGCGCACGCGGTCAGAACCGGCAATCCCATCTCCTGGGCCTTCCGGAGATTGAACACGGGCAGCGCTACGCTTAAAGTCGCATTCGTCGCGTGCGCCGGCGTCGATCCGCAGCAGGTCCAGCCGGGTATATCCTCCAGCCCGATCCCCAATGCACGGCAGACCGCCCGCGTGGACTGGTCGAAATCCCATCCCGTCGATTCGAGGCTGCACCCGGGGAAAAAGGCGTACTTCATCGCTTCTTCTCTTCCTCCTCGGATCGCCGGAAAAGCTCGCGCACCTCTGCGGCGCTTCCGCTCCGCTTCGGCAGGAGCGAGAGCTTTCCCTTTGCCAGCATCTGCCCGGTCTTCTCCACGTCGCTCAGGAAATCCCCGCTCCGCAGTTTGTAGGCGGCCATCATCCCCATCTCGAATACCCGGCCGTTGCGGCGGACGCTCCCCAGGAAGGAACGATTGAACTGCTCGCCGCGCGCGTCGGGAATTCGGGCTTTCATCTCCACCGCCATCTGCCGCAGCGCATCCATGACGGCGGCGATGTCGACCTGCATCGGGCAGCGGGTGGTGCATGCCTCGCACGAGGCGCAGAGCCATATCGCCCGGGATTCGAGCGCCTTACGTTCCTGCCCGAGGTGGATCAGCCGCATAACCTGGCTCGACAGAATATCCATGTCCGGGCCTACGGGGCAGCCGGTCGAGCACTTGTGGCACTGGAAACAGGCGCTGACCTTCGTCCCGCTGCGCCGCTCCACTTCCGAAAGAAACGCGGAGGCTTTCCAGACGATCGGGTCTGCCATCGCTACGCGCCCAACCCTTCCATTTCCAACTCCGCCTCGGCGTCCTTGGCCGGCATGACCTTCCGGTAGACCTCACCGGGATCGCGCAGGGCTCCGTCCACCGTCAGGAGGTCCCGTTCCACCTCTACGCCGAACAACCTTTCGTTCTCCTTGAGATAAGGAAGGATCAACTTCCAGTCCGCCTCGGAAAGCTTCCCGTACTTCCCGCCGTTCAATTGTTCGGGAACCAGCGTCCGGTGCGGATCGCGAATATAGATCGCGCCGCCAGACGCCAGGGATAGCAGATTGCTCCCCGGATACGGCGTATCCAGCGGGATGACCTTTCCGTCTTCGTCGAACCGGACGCCGTTGACGACGGCGAAACCGCCTCCTTCGTGCGGATTACCCGCCATGAACGATTCGGCGAGGAAATCGAGCGCCGTTCCGTTGATGACTCCGCGAGGCTTCCCGACGGCATTTATCATCGGACGGCCTGCGGCGTTCCCCATCACGTAGAAATCGCCGCCCTTGGCGCCGTAGAGGAACGTCTGCCCCACGTCGCCGAAAATGACGAGTTTGCCGCGCTTCGTGATCTGGCCGAGCTGATCCTGCGCATTGCCGTGGACGACAGCAGTAAGCCCGTCGATGCCGGAAGCGAGGTAGTCTCCGGCGTTGTCGTAGCACTCCACGAGCAGCCCGTCCGTTTTCGGGCCGAACCCGGCGGCGTGGAAGCGCGTCCCGCGGCTGTTGAAGTGCACAAGATGCCGCCATCCCAGTCGATAGGCCCGCACCGCCAGCGTTGCGTCGCAATCGGGTCCCTCGGGTTCGAAACCGCTCGCATCCATGAGCAGGGTGGTCTCCGCTCCCGACGGGCCGCGCAGCCGGTCCCGCGTCTTCCACGTGATCCTGCGGCAGGTCCCTTCCGCGGCGCCTTCCCCGAAGAGCGGTTGCGCCGAGAAGATCTCCTCCAATGCGTTCCGCAAGATTGTCAGTACGGAGCTCCTCTTTTTGCGGCCCGTCGGGTAGCGGCGGTCGATCGCCAGCGTCAGCGCTTCGATCCCGACGGAGGGCGCTTCGAAGGCGGTTTTTTTTGCGATTTCTCCGGCGAACCAGCGGAGCCGGTCGAAGTCCCATCCGGCGGCCGCGCCTCGCAGGTGCTCGAACAGGACCTTCGGGGCGCGATCGGCGACCGCCTGCGCGATGAGGGCGGCCTCTTTCCGCGTCTCGTCCGGAAGGCGACAGGGCGCCGAAAGGTCGCAGCGTTCCTTTTCGCGGTCGATCGAAAGCGGAGTGCCGAACTTGTCGGCGACGGACAACGAATACCCCGCGCCGTTCCCGCCCTCAGCCGGGGAGACGGTCATGACGAACGCGCCGCCGTCGGTATGGCTGCCTCCGCGGGCGTTCCAGTACCGGTCGGCGATCGGCGTAAAGCGCTTGTCTTCGGTCGCCAGGCTCGCCAGGGTCGCGTCGATCGCCTGCTTCTCCGAGCAGATGAGACCGATCGAGACCTCCCCTTCCTGGAGCGCGAACACCTGGGGCCGGAGCATCGCGGTGTCGGTGATCCCGATCAGCTGGAACTTCCCCTCCGCCGCCAGGCTGCGGGCGATGATGAAGAACCAGGGGCCGTCGGGCGAGCCGTGCATGTGCATCGCCTGGATCTGCCGGTAGATCCGCCGCTTCTCTTCGGGCAGCCTGTCGAAATCGAATTCCGTGGTGGGAGCCATCGCCTCGATGATGTATTCGAGCGGGTACTTGTAGACGCGGTTGAGCAGGTCGAAGAGAAGGACCGATACTTCCGTGTCGGTAAGGAACTGCGGGAAGATGTTGCGCTGCGCGAGGTATTCGCAGACCGAGTGATAGTTGGCGAAGTCGCCGTTGTGGACCAGCGCCTCGTTCATGCCGATGAACGGGTGCGCGCCGCCCGGATGCCAGACGCGCCCTTTCGTGGGGAAGCGCTGGTGGGCGATCCATACGTGGGCCCGCGAATCCTCCATGCGATAGTACTGGACCGAAGCCTCCGCGTAACCGACGATCTTCAGGATGATCAGGTTGCGGGCGTGGGACATGACGAAGGCGCGCTTCTCTCCGAGGGAGGCGTAGAACTCCCTGTTCAGCCGCAGCGAATTCCGGCAGACGAACTCCTCCGCGAGTTCAGTTTCGGAAAGGCCCTCCAACCCCTTCTCGACGGCGAACCGTTCGAGCGCGCAGGGCTTCGGCCGGACGAAGTACCGTGCGACGTCGGGCGGCCGGACCTCGAGCAACGGCACTTCCCGGTAGTCGTCCACCGTCGGAATGAGACCGCCGTGGTCAATATCGAAGAACGGCTCGACGTATTTCCGCTCGACTTCGCCGCGCGCGGCCGAGTCGAGAAGAGCGACCTGGAGTATGTAATCCTCACTCAACACTTTCGGTGTGACGCCGAGGTCCTCGGCCACGAGACCGCAGGCCGCGATGCCGCCACCCTTGCCGTTTCCCCGGTTGCGCATCTGCTTCGACGGCTCGTAGATGTGCTTGCCGCGGACCGGCACGGTGCATGCGAAACCGGTGACTCCGCAGCCCCCCTCCGCCTCGGGCGGCGTCCTGCGCCACTCACCTTCCGGCCGGAATTCCGCGCGTGCGCGGAGAAGCGCATCAGGCAGGTCGATGCGGGTTCTCCCGGCGGGCGGATTTGTGCGGTTCATTCCCCGTCTCCCGGCTCGTAATCGAGATGGAAAAGGAGATCGGTCCGGCCGCGCAGGGCGGAGACGGACTCCAATCCCAGCCTATAAAGGATATCGACCAGCATTTCCCGCCACGCGTTGTACAGGTTGACCAGCCGCTGCGTCCCCCAATCGATGGAAACCTTGTCGCAGTAGCCGGTGGCGGTGGTGGTGATCCCCCGCGGGCAGCCGCAGCCGCTCTCGCAGTTTCCGCAGCGTATGCAACCCACCGCGATCAGCTCGGCCGTGCCTATCACGACTCCGTCCGCGCCGAGCGCGATAGCCTTGACGATGTCGGCGGGCGTGCGGATGCCGCCGCTGGCGATGACGGTGATCGAATCGCGTATCCCCTCGGCCATGAGGAACCTGTGGACCCGGCTGATCCCGTATTCGATCGGCATGGCGATATTTTTCTTGGCGATGTTCGGCGCAGCGCCGGTGCCGCCGTAGCTTCCGTCGAGATGGACGATGTGCGCCCCCGCGTAGTACGACCCGACCGCCACCATGTCCACGTCGACCGGCGTCGAGACCTTTGCGGAGATCAACCCGCGCGGGTTGACGTGGGCGATCCAGTCTATGTGCTTCTTGTGGTCCTCCACGGAGTAGACGCTATGGAAGGGGAAGGGGCTGAACAGCGGGAATCCCACTACCGCTTCGCGCATCGCCGCGACCGGCGGGGTCACCTTGTCTCCGAGAAGATGGCCTCCCAACCCCGGCTTGGCCCCCTGGGCGTACTTGAATTCGACGACGGGGGCCCGCTGGATCGTCTCCTCGCGCACGCCGAAAAGCCCCGTCGCCACCTGCGTGATCACGTGCCCGGCGTACGGGATCAGCCGGTCGACGTATCCCCCTTCGCCGGTGCAGGTCAGGGTGTTCCAGGCCTTGGCGGTCCGGGCGCGGCTAAGGATCGTGTTGATGCTGGTCGAGCCGAACGACATGCCGCCGCCGTACCAGGGGACGTCGATCGCAAGCCGCGGCCGCGAGTCGTTCCGGCGGTTGAGCAGCAGCTTCGTGCTTATGTCCTCCCGGCGAAGGCCTGCGGGCGGAGCTTCCGGGAACCTGATGCGTATCCGGTCGAAACCGCCGCCGCTTCCCCCCGTCTCGCATTCCATTCCGTGTCGCGGCGCATGACCCGTTTCTGCCATCCGCCAGGTGCTCGCGATCAGGTCCGGCGTCCAGCGCCGGTCGCCCAGGGTATCGAACGCCGGGTTCGACGCGAGCGACAGCGCCCCCTGCGGGCAGGCGTCGATGCAATATGCGCCGGTGCCGGCGCAGTCGAAGCCGATGCAGCGGTAATCCAGCGGGCGGGTGACGGGCCGGTACCCTTCAGGCCGCTTGTGGACGTCGTGCGCGCAGATTTCCACGCAGCGGCCGCAGGCGATGCAGTTCGACGCCCGATGCACGCTGAACCTCCCGATCTCGTTCCTGTAGCGGGGCAGGGCGGGCCGGACGTCCCGCGCGACATCCGCGTAACCGCGCCGGTCGAGGAATTCCTCGGGCATGCGGAGAGACGCCGAGCCGGGTTCCGCCATCTTCGCACCGGGGGCGCTCACGCCCTCGCACCTTCCTTTTTTCGCGTCCCGAACAACGGACCGAAGATTTCCCGCTCCAGGTCCTCGAAGAACATGCAGCGGCCGACCTCGCCGCGCATCCGTCGCACCTCCCGCATGCCCATTGCGCCCATCAGCTCAAGTAGCTGCGAATGCCAGGCCCCCATCAGGTTGGTCATCCGCCGCGCGGCGAACTTCGGATCGATCTCGTCGAAGGCGACCGGGCATGGCTCTCCCCGGTCGCACTCGCCGCAAAGGCGGCATTCCAATGCGATCATGAGGGGTATGTCGACGGTCACCAGGTCCGCTCCGCAGATGATCGCCTTTGCCATATGTTCGGCCTGGGCGATCCCCCCAGAGGCTATAAGCGTCACCCGGTCCCGCGTCCCGTCCTTGACCAGCGCGACGTGCACTTCGCGCAGGACGTCGCGCATATGTCGCGGCCCGGCTGGAGCGGTTTCCCGGCCGTGGGAATCGAAAACAAGGAAAAGGACTTCGGCTCCTTCCCGCGTCAGGGCAACGGCCCGCTCCGCCGTGCCCGCCGAGGCGTTAAGGGCGATGGCGACCACCTGCCGCCCGTTCCTGTCTTTAAGCGCGGCCCGCACGGCGCCGATGTCGGGACGGTCCGGGACGATGATCATTTCCGCGGCCGCGAATGCCGGATCGGAAAGGGATTCCGGAGTGTTCAGCAGGGGGACGATCTTTTCGGATTCGACGGACCGGCCTCGCGGAACCAGGTTGCCGGGCACGACCGACATCAATCCCAATTCGGCAGCCGCCCCGGAAACGGCTTCCGGCGCCGCTCCGCGGAGCCAGCGGGCGGGGAGAGCCCCGAAAATCACCGGCAGGGGGATCTCCAGCAACGGCGGGGATGCCGCCAATTCGCCGTTTACGAAAACCAGGTGGTCGTTCTTCCGCCCTATGTCGACGGAAGTGTTTATGTACTCCCGTCCGTGGATGCCGTCACGCGTGGGCCGCACGATCTCCGACATGTCGGTCCACATCGAATCGAACCCGGAACCGGTGAACGGCCCGCCGTAGCCGGCCCCCGACACCGGGATACGGCCCGAATCGGCCTGGAACCAGGTGGAAAGGACGATGGAAGGCGTGTAGTAGGAGTCACCGATGCGGTTGTATTCGGGATTGAGGACGCGGGTCAGGATTCCCTTCGTGCAGTCCTGCACACAGCTTAAGCAGCCCTTGCACTGGTAGATGTAATCGAGGTAGCCGATCTCGCCGTGCAGGGTATCGGCCTCGTCCTTGTAAAACCCGTAGGCGCAGGCGCGCTTCACGCAGTTGTGGCAGCCCGCGCAGTCCTCCCGCCAATCCACGATGCCGAACTTCCCCACCGGCCGGAAACGGGGCGGGGCGTGTTCCGTATGGATATGGTATTTATCAGGCACGCTGCGCCGATTTCCATTCCTGGTCTATTTCCAGACCCGATCTCTCCAGGAATTCGACGGCGAGGTCGGTGTCCTCGTCGACGCGGACTTCGAAACCGCGCAAACCCTTGAGGCCGGAAAGACGCTGGACCGTCTCGAGGGCGATCTCCACCCCGACGTCGCGCTGACCTTTCCGGTCTCCCGGCGCCGTGATGCGCTCGAGAAGCGCGGCGGGGATCTTCGGATCGGGGCGCCTTGCGGCGCATGTCCGCGCGAAATCCGCGTTCGCCAGCAGGCGGATTCCCGCAATGACGGCGACCTTTTCATGCAGGCCGCGCCGGGTCGCCTCCGCCCACCAGAATTCGAACCTTTCGATGTCGTATACCGGTTGGGTGATGATGAATTTCGCGCCGGCGGCAACGGCTTTCGCAAGCCTGATGACCTGCAGCCCCATCGGGTCCTCGTACGGCGAGGCCTTCGCGCCCAGGCAGAACGGCCCGGCTCCGTCGATGCGGTCCTCACCCAACAGCGATGCATCGCGGGCAAGCCCTTCGATCATTTCGAGCATCTGGATCGGGTCGATGTCGAACACGTTCCTCGCGCGGCGGAAGGGACCGAGGGTCTGGTGCGTTCCCGTGGCGCAGAGCAGGTTGCGTACGCCCAGGGCCTGCGCGCCAAGGCAATCGGAAGCCAGCGCTATGCGGTTCCGGTCCCGGGTCGTGATGTGAAGGATCGGCTCGACCCCCTCGGCGAGAACGTGCGACGCGGCGGCCAGGGCGGACATGCGGACTCCGTCGCGGTTGTCGTTGATGCCGACTGCATGCACCTTCCCCGCGAAGAGCCCGGCGGCGGCGCGCAACGGGGCGGGATCGGCTCCCCTGGGAGGAGACAATTCCGCAAGGAGGACCGGTTTCCCGGATTCTATATGCTTCTGAAAATCGGTCTTTTCCGTTTCCATGTCACCCGCCCGGTGCGGACCCGGCGCTGTCGGCCTTGCCCGCCGAATTAAGTGCTGAAGGAGTTATCGCCCCCAATGAGCAGATACGCCGCACCGCGTCACGCAGAACGGGCTCGAGCCGGTCGGGCGGATCGTTCGGGGATACGTGCAGCAATTCGACCCTCTCCGCCTCGACGCCGATCTCGGCGAGAAGCCGCCTGACGACGCCGACGCGGATCTCCGCCCGGTAATTTCCCTGGGCCAGGCGGCACTCGCCCTTGGGACACGCCACCACGCAAAGTCCGCGGCTTCCGCCCTCGAACGCGTGTAACAGATACCGGGCGTCCATTTTCCCGCTGCAAGGCATCTCCCGCACAAGCACGTGCGCGCCGTTCTCCTGCCACTGCCGGGGAAGCCGGGCCTCCTTCGCAATGCAGTTGCAGCAGATATATACGACGATGTCCGGAGACGCGGACGGTGTCATCTTCCCTTCCTTGCCCCACGAATGAGGGGAGCGGCATCCCTGGCGACATAGGCTGGCCGAAGCTTGATCGAAAGGGAAAGCAGCTGCATACGATTCCTGTTTGGTTCTAAAAAAAATTGAATAGTAACAGAGATCCGGTGTGTTGAAAACCGGATTTTACGGGTGCGGCGGAAAATTGACGTCATCATCCGCTACGCCGGGAATCCGGTGTGGTATCATTGTTCCCGTCGAAAGGAATCGCCGCATTATGCTTTCCCGGTCGCCAAACAACCTACAAATGGAGGTTTCCCGGCGCAGTGGAGATATCGCGGTTATAATGAAAGATTCCAACTTCACATACCGAGGCCGGCATATTGACTGACGGAAACGACTATTTCGAACGCAACGCGGCCGGGACGCCCGGACGCCGGGGCCTGTACGACCCCTCGCTGGAGCATGACGCCTGCGGGGTCGGATTCGTCGCAACGCTTTCGGCGGAGCCGAGCCACTCGATCGTCGAACAGGGAATCAGGATCCTCGTCAATCTCGAGCACCGGGGCGCAATCGGGGGAGACAAGTCGACAGGCGACGGCGCGGGCATCCTCGTCCGCATTCCCGACACCTTCTTCCGGCTCGCCGGACTTCCTTTCGCCCTTCCCCCGCAAGGAAGCTATGCGGTCGGCATGGTGTTTCTCCCTTCCGACGGAAAGCTCGCGCAGCGCTGCATCGAAACGCTGGAACGCATCGCACGGGAGGAAGGGCACCCGGTACTCGGCTGGAGAAAAGTGCCTCATATCGAAGGACTTCTGGGGGATTTGTCCCGCTGCACGAAGCCGGAGATCTCCCAATGCTTCCTCGACAGGGGGAATGCCGGAACCGATGCATTCGAGCGGAAACTCTACGTGATCCGCCGTCTCGCGGAGAAGTCGATCGGCGGGCGGGACGACGCGGATTACAGCCAGTTCTACATTTCGAGCCTTTCTTCCAGAACGCTGGTCTACAAAGGGCTCCTCACCGGGTCCCAGCTTCCGCAATTCTACCCGGACCTCGAAGTGGACCTGTTCGCGAGTCCGTTCGCCATCGTCCACCAGAGGTACAGCACCAACACCCTGCCGACGTGGCATCTCGCCCATCCGTTCCGGTTCCTCGCGCACAACGGGGAGATCAACACGCTGCGGGGGAACATAAACCGGATGCGGTCTCGGGAAGCCCAGATGGCCTCAGACCTCTTCGGTGCGGACATCGAGAAAATCCGGCCTGTCCTGATCGAATCGGGGAGCGATTCGGCCATCTTCGACAACGGGCTCGAACTGCTCGTCATGGCCGGGCGCTCGCTGCCGCACGCGGTCATGACGATGGTGCCGGAGGCGTTCGGCCCCAAGTACCAGATGAGCGAGGACAAGCGGGCGTTCTACGAGTACCATTCGGCCCTCATGGAGCCCTGGGACGGCCCGGCGGCCCTCGTTTTCACGGACGGCCGTTACATCGGAGGCACGCTGGACCGGAACGGCCTGCGGCCTTGCCGCTACACGGTTACACGGGACGGCCTGATCGTCCTCGCCTCCGAGACGGGGGTGCTCGACTTCGACCCGGACGAGATCGTCCAGCGCGGACGGCTGCAGCCCGGCAAGATGTTCCTCGTCGACCTCAAGGAAAAGCGGATCGTCCCCGACAACGAGATAAAAGCGAAGATTTCACGGCAGAGGCCGTACCGCCACTGGGTCAAGGACAACAAGATCGAGATGCGGGGACTCTTCGCTCCGCCGGAGATCCATCCGGAAGATCCGGACGTTCTCATGCAGCAGCAGCACGCCTTCGGCTACACGGAAGAGGACCTGCGGCTGATAATCGCCCCGATGGCGTCCCAGGGGCAGGAGCCGGTCGGCTCGATGGGGGACGACGCGGCGCTGGCGGTCCTTTCCGACAGGCCGCACCTGCTCTACAACTATTTCAAGCAGCTCTTCGCCCAGGTCACGAACCCGCCGATCGACCCGCTCCGCGAGGAGCTCGTCATGTCGCTGCGGTCCTTCGTCGGACGCGAGAAGAATTTCCTCGACGAGACGCCTGCCCACTACCGGATGCTGAAGATCCCCCACCCCATCCTCACGCCGGAGGACATGGTCCGGCTGCGCAACGCGTCCCACCCGGACGTGGTGACCCGCGAGATAGACATTCTCTTCCCGGCCGAGGGTGATGGAGCCTCGCTCAAGGCGGCCCTGGCCGCCATGTTCGTGCAGGCGGACAAGCACATTGCGGAAGGTGCGACCCTCCTGGTGCTGACCGACCGGAACATCGGCCCCGACCGGGCGCCGATTCCTGCGGTGCTGGCCACTTCGGGGCTTCATCATCACCTGATCCGCCGGGGTTTGCGTACCCACGCGGGGATCATCGTGGAAACGGGGGAAGCGCGGGAAGTCATGCACTATTCGCTTCTCGTCGGATACGGGGCGAACGCCGTTTGCCCTTACGTGGCCTTCTCGACCGTCCGGGCGATGGCGGAGGGGGAACTGCTCGAAAAGCCTCTCCTGCCCGGAGACGCGGTGGACGCCTACGTCACCGCGGTCAAGAAAGGGCTTCTTAAGATTCTTTCCAAGATGGGCATATCGACCATCAGGAGCTATTTCGGGGCGCAGATATTCGAGGCCGTGGGGATCGGGCGCGCCGTCGTCGACAGGTATTTCTGCGGCACCGCATCGCGGATCGGCGGGATCGGGCTCGACGAGATCGCGATGGAGGCGAACGCCCGCCATCGCCGCGCCTGGCCGAAGGGCGGTCCGGTCGCCCGGCTCCTCGATCCCGGCGGGATTTACCAGACGCGGGTCGGCGGAGAGAAGCACCTGTGGCCGCCGGAGGCGATCTACAAGCTTCAGCAGGCGGTGCGGACCGACGACTACAAGGTCTACAAGGAATTTTCCGCCATCGTGAACGACCAATCCCGCCAGCGGGCTACCCTGCGCTCCCTCTTCCGGTTCCGGAAAATGAAGCCGGCGCCCATCGACGAGGTGGAGCCGGTGGAGAAGATCACCCCGCGCTTCGTCACGGCGGCCATGTCGTACGGGTCGATCAGCAAGGAGGCCCACGAGACGATCGCCATCGCGATGAACCGGCTCGGCGGGCGGAGCAACTCGGGTGAAGGGGGGGAAGACCCCGCGCGGTACGTTCCGCTGTCCAACGGCGACAGTCTCCGCTCGAAGATAAAGCAGGTCGCCTCGGGCCGTTTCGGCGTCACCATCGAGTATCTGATCAACGCCGACGAACTGCAGATCAAGATGGCGCAAGGGGCGAAGCCCGGAGAGGGGGGCCAGCTCCCGGGCCACAAGGTCAGCGCCGAGATCGCGCGGGTCCGGCACACGACGCCGGGAGTGACGCTCATCTCCCCGCCGCCGCACCACGATATTTACTCCATCGAAGACCTCGCGCAGCTCATCTACGACCTGAAATCGGCAAATCCCGATGCGAAAGTTTCCGTGAAACTCGTTTCCGAGGTCGGTGTCGGGACGGTCGCTGCGGGTGTCGCTAAAGCGAAGTCCGACCTGGTCCTCATTTCCGGCCACGACGGCGGCACGGGGGCGTCGCCTCTCACTTCCATCAAGCATTCCGGGCTCCCCTGGGAGCTCGGCCTCGCCGAGACGCAGCAGGCGCTTATTCTCAACCGGCTCCGCGACCGGATCGTCGTACAGACCGACGGGCAGCTGAAGACGGGACGGGACGTGGCCGTCGCGGCGCTCCTGGGAGCCGAGGAGTTCGGGTTCGGAACGTCGGTGCTGGTCACCCTTGGCTGCATCCTCCTGCGGAAATGCCACATGAACACGTGTTCGGTCGGCGTGGCGACCCAGGATCCCGCGTTGCGGGCGATGTTCGCCGGGAAGCCCGAGCACCCTGAGCGTTTCCTGCGCTTCGTCGCCATGGAACTCCGGGAGATCATGGCGGAGTTGGGCTTCCGGACGGTGGACGAGATGGTGGGGCGGGTGGACATGCTCGAAGTGCAGCAGGCCGTCGACCACTGGAAGGCGAAAGGGGTGGATCTCTCACCGATCCTCGTACCGGCGGGCGATCCGGAGAACGGAGTGCGCCGCCGCATACGGCCGCAGGAGCACGACCTCGATTCGGCGCTGGACGTCGAACTGATACGCCAGGCGGAGAACGCTCTCGTGAAAGGGCAGCCCGTCCGTATCGCGATGCCGATCCGGAACGTCCACCGGACGGTAGGGACCCGCCTGTCCGGAGAGGTTGCAAGACGATTCGGCGCTCAGGGATTGCCGGAAGGCACCATCGACCTGCGCTTCACCGGCTCGGCGGGCCAGAGCCTCGGCGCTTTCCTCGCACCTGGAATCTCCATCCGGGTCGAGGGCGACGCGAACGACTACCTCGCAAAGGGGATGTCCGGCGGCCGGATCGTCGTCACGCCGCCTCCCGGCGCAGCTTTCCTGCCGCACAGGAACATCATAGCCGGCAACGTCGTCCTGTACGGGGCGACGGGCGGCGAGCTTTACCTGCACGGGGTGGCGGGCGAGCGCTTCGCCGTGCGCAACAGCGGGGCGAAAGCGGTCGTCGAGGGGGTGGGCGACCACGGCTGCGAGTACATGACGGGCGGCATCGTCGTCGTTCTCGGCCGCACGGGCGTCAACTTCGCGGCGGGGATGAGCGGAGGGATCGCCTACGTCTACGACGAGACCGAGCTGTTCGACACCCGCTGCAACCTCGACATGGTGGACGTCGAAAGCGTGTGGGCGCCCGAGGATGCGAAACAGCTCCGGACGATGATAGAAAACCATCTCCGTTACACGCGCAGCGCCCGCGCGAAGATGATCCTGGATGACTGGGAATCGCGCCTCCCGCTCTTCGTCAAGGTCATGCCCGTCGATTACCGTAAGGTCCTCGAGCGGATGCAGCTCGAAGAGTTCCACGAGGCCGAAACCCTTTCGGCCACCGAAGAGGTGTACCGTGGGTAAGCAGACCGGCTTCCTGGAATTCCCACGCGAGAATCCTCCCTATCGCCCCGTCGCCGAGCGTATCAGGGACTTCGTGGAGATCGACGGGATGCTTCCGCGCAAGACACTGGAGGCACAGGCGTCCCGGTGCATGGATTGCGGCATCCCCTTCTGCCACGCCCTCGGCTGCCCGGTGAAAAACCGGATCCCCGAGTGGAACGACGCGGTCTACCGTAAACAATGGAGGAAAGCGCTCGACCTGCTCCACAACACCTGCAACCTGCCGGAGATCACGGGGAGGGTCTGCCCCGCCCCCTGCGAGCCGGCCTGCACCCTGGCAGTCAACATGCCTCCCGTGACGATCAAGCACATCGAGCTGCAGATCGTCGAGCGGGGATGGAACGAGGGGTGGATCGTCCCGGAACCGGCGCAGTTCAAGACAGGCAGGAAGGTGGCGGTAATCGGCTCGGGCCCGGCGGGGCTATCGGCAGCCCAGCAGCTCGCCCGCAAGGGGCACGGCGTGGTGGTATTCGAGAAGGCGCCGAAAGCCGGCGGGTTGCTGCGTTACGGCATCCCGGACTACAAACTCGAAAAATGGATCATCGACAGGCGCCTGGAGCAGATGAAGGCCGAAGGGGTCGTCTTCGAAACGGGCGTCAACGCGGGGAAGGACATTTCCGCCCGGTACCTTCGCCGGACCTACGACGCCCTCCTCATCGCCACGGGCGCCGCGGTTCCCAGGGACCTTCCCGTTCCGGGGCGGGACCTCAAAGGCATCCACTTCGCTATGGAATTTCTGACCCAGCAGAACAAGCGGATCGGCGGGGAACCGTCGGCCCTCGATGAAATCAACGCAGCCGGAAAGGACGTGGTGGTCATCGGCGGCGGCGACACCGGCTCGGACTGCATCGGGACGAGCAGGCGCCACGGGGCGTCGTCGATCCACCAGATCGAAATACTTCCGAAGCCCCCCGACGAGCGGGTGCCGACGAACCCGTGGCCGACATGGCCCAACGTCTTCCGGACATCTTCCGCCCAGGAGGAAGGCTGCGAGCGGTCCTGGAGCGTTTCCACGAAGGAATTCATGGGCACAGGCGGGCATGTAAGCAAACTTCGCTGCGTCCGGACCGAGTTGTCTGCGCCCGACGCATCCGGCCGCTCTAACTTCCGGGAGATCCCGGGCTCCGGGTTCGAACTGCCCGCGGACCTCGTGCTGCTCGCGATGGGCTTCATCCACGTGGAGCACGGCCCGCTGGTCAACGACTTTTCCCTTGCGATCGACCCGCGGGGAAACATCCAGGTGGACGAAAACCGGATGACCTCAACCCCCGGAATCTTCACGGCCGGAGACGCCAAGCTGGGTGCGTCCCTGGTCGTCCGCGCCATCGACGACGGCCGCCTCGCGGCGGACGGCATCGACCGCTACCTCGCTACCGTTCCAGAAGAATAGTCACCGGGCCGCTACCGTCCACATCACGTTATCACCTGTAAAATCCGCAATCCCTATTAACCTTTCGTTGATCCTCCTGTCTTCTGTCGCAGGTCAGATGCGCCGGATGGACGCATGTCGCAATCCCTATCCGGCCTTTCGTAATGTCCTCCGCACCCTTCACAAACCCGCTTCCGGCAAGGGAATTATCCCTTTCCTTCCGGGAACGATGTCCGTCGCAATCCCTATCCGGCCTTTCGTGATTTCCTCCAAGCCGGATTACGACGCGAAGGGTTGGCGGATTGTGGTCGCAATCCCTATCCGGCCTTTCGTGATTTCCTCACAATACGTCCCGCGTTGCTGACAGCCGCTAACGCCCGTCGCAATCCCTATCCGGCCTTTCGTGATTTCCTCTGACACTGTGTGCTCTGTGTGGTTCCTCTCTGGAACACAAAGTCGCAATCCCTATCCGGCCTTTCGTGATTTCCTCAAGACGCCCGCATTGCCGAGTTGGAGGGGCAGGTGTGGTCGCAATCCCTATCCGGCCTTTCGTGATTTCCTCTCCCGCCGCGAAGCTCGGGCAAGTGGCGTACCGCGTCGTCGCAATCCCTATCCGGCCTTTCGTGATTTCCTCCACAACGAGTTCGATCCAAATCCGGGAGTGGACTTCAGTCGCAATCCCTATCCGGCCTTTCGTGATTTCCTCCATGACCGCCCAACGGTACGATTGGAAACCCGTGGAGGTGAAGGTCGCAATCCCTATCCGGCCTTTCGTGATTTCCTCAAAATGACATGGATATTTTCCAATGGTGGGTTGATATGTCGCAATCCCTATCCGGCCTTTCGTGATTTCCTCCTTACCACCCATCGATTTGGGGGCAATACGGGATCAGTCGCAATCCCTATCCGGCCTTTCGTGATTTCCTCAAACCGTGGATACCGTACTGGAACGAAGTGATCGGGGTCAAGTCGCAATCCCTATCCGGCCTTTCGTGATGTCCTCGGGTGCGCGCCGGTAACGACCCAGAATGTTTATCGAGTCGCAATCCCTATCCGGCCTTTCGTGATTTCCTCCTCCGTATCCGCATCCATTGGCGATAACGTCGCACTGTCGCAATCCCTATCCGGCCTTTCGTGATTTCCTCCGGGACGGACACGGACAACACAACGGAGATATTCGTGTCGCAATCCCTATCCGGCCTTTCGTGATGTCCTTCACTTGTCAAAGAACATTCTTGCCAATCCTTATGAAAATAGTTTGCCGGAAAATCTTCCTGATTCCATGCATAACCTAACGGTTTACGCGATCGCCGGTAATACCGTTAAACACTATCCTCTTTCTTTTTCAGACGACGTGTTGCAGCGCTCTTCCGAGGCGACAAGATCTTGACGGTTTGTAGTGGAACCTGCGCCAGCCATAACGAAGAAGGGACAAGGGAGTCACATGGCGGTTGAGAAATTATTTCAGTATCTATGCCGTTCACAAACGCAGAGGAACAGCAAATACTGTTGATCAAGAAAGGGAATTCGTTGTCCAATGAGCGAGCGTCTTTCTTTCCAATTATTAAATTTTGTCCCAACCGCGTGAGGACTTCCTCGGATTCTTTCTTTGCCTTCCGTGTTGCTTCCATGTCCTTGCATAGGACGACGAAGTCGTCCTGGCGGACAATACGGAAATCCCGCCCTAACAGCTCATCCTCGAATTCGCTTAGAAATAGTTTCGCTATGAGCGGAGAGATGTCCGGCCCCAGCGGAAGCCCTCTGGTCCTCTCGATATGCTTCCCCTCAAAGATGACCGGTGCCCGAATCCATTCCTTGACGATCCCGATTAACGGCTCGAATGGAAAAAGTGCGTCGAGTTTGCCGAAGAGGCGTTCCCAATCAACCGAATAGAAAAGTGATGTGATGTCGGCGTCGAGAACGAACCGGTACCCCTCCTCGTGCGCTTCCCAAACAGCCTGTGCCGCTCCCTTCCGGGAGAAACCTTTCCTGTAAGCATAGGAGCAGTCTTCCAATAGAATTTCCACCGCTGGTCCCAACACTTCGCACGCCGCCTGCTGGGCCACTCGATCGCGTACGGTAGGAGTGGCAAAAGCATGCAACCGCCCGTTGTCATTAGGTTCAACGGACCAAAGGAGAGGAGAAGGCTTATACCTTCCCTCCAGGAGATCCCGGGAGAGATTTTCGAGGAGGAAGTTTCGGGACAGAGCGAAATCACTCCATGAGACATTGTCCACTCCAGGGGCCTCGGGACGGCTCAGGACATGGGACAACGCTTTGTCAAGCATGTTGGGATCGGCAACCCTTTCAAGCAACGAGGCAGAAGGTCGGAAAGGATCGGAAACTCCTTCAGCAACCTCCTCGATAATGTACCGCCCTTGTCCAAAGGCAGTGCTCTTCCCAACGTGGAGATGCCGCCCCAGAGATATAGCTTCCTTCCAGTTATCGGATAAACCGGTAAAGACAACCCTGCCGACAATGCCACCCAGAGTAATGCCCTTCGGTTGTTCCGGCTTCCTCGCCGGCTTCCCGTCATCCGGTATGTCTATCCATTGGAGGTTCAATGGATCCGTGCGTACATCGGCGGGAACGGGTAAGCAGGAGGAAGTTATCTCTTCTATTGTCGCGTACCGACCGTTTTCCAGATTGAATAAGTGATTCCAAAGGCGGGAAAGGAATTGTTGCGGTGGAAAGCATTCCTGGTTCAGGTATTTTGCTCCCTTGACGATAAATTCCTGGGGACGCTCGAGGCGAAACGGTGACAGGAATCGCAGCGTGATCTGAGTTCGGCCAGCCAGTGCCTCCTGCTCTCTTGCCAGATCGGGCGGCGGTATGGGCTCGAAGGAGAGTAGATTGAAGTTGCCTCCGAGGACCGGAAGAGGCCCTCTATGGGATGGCTTTTCCCGGCCGATGCGGCGAAGTCCTTCCGAAAGGCGATCTGGTAGGGACCTCCCTTTTTCTGCCATGCCCACCACAGTGATGCCGATACGGTACTTCTCACCGACCTCAAATCGGACCCGACCAGATTCGCAGGCAAATGGGATAAGTCCATGGGGGAAGTAATGTACGCCTAAGGCTGAACTGATTGTACCCCGAATTACAGCCCCATGTTGAAAGTGGTGGAAGACCGCCGGCCGTGTGAAGCGCAGCACGGCCAAGTAGCGCTGGAACTTAAGTCGGGCATCCCACGACTCCCCCATCAACTCTCCTTTTCAATCGTCAGCCCGTCATCGGTACAATCTTGATCCGGATTTATTGGTCTGAACTTATCCATGTGCAGCAACCAAGATTCGGTTTCCCCTGCCATCCTCGTAGTAGATCCGCTTCGTCCTCCCGTGCAGAAAATGGAAAACCACGAGATAGACCCATATGGCCATGCCGCCGGTGAGAACGACTTCGTTGTTGTCGATTTCCATTCCTTTGAGATTGGAGGCAATCACAGAGATGGCTTTTTCGGGATGATCCAGCAACGTAAGCTTGCCGGCCAAGTTTTCGATCTTCAGCCCCCTGTAGAGATCAGCATTGCCGAGAGACAGGTCGAGGATCAAGGACAGTCTCCCCTATTTCTGCAACAGACCCCAGAATTCGTACTGCCTTGTCGCCGGGTTCATCTGGAATACCTTCACCATCGTCCAATTGTCGAGTTGGGCTCCGATGTAAAGTGCGGCTCCGAACTGCCTGCCGCATTCCAGCCGTTCTCCCTGAGCTCTAATTTCCTGTCGCAACAGGAGTCTCGACTTTCTCCCAAATCATCCCGTATCCGGCGGACTTCTTGCCGCCGATCCCGAGCCAATCGAGCGCGACGGTCAGCAAACCTTCCACGGCTAATTCGTCTTGTTTTCTATCCTTCTCTTCCCGTTCGATGGACTCTATATGAAAGACGAACGTCGCACCGGCCTCGATAGTGATGAGAGGTATGGGCCGGGGGCTCTCCCAATCGCCCGGATAAGGGTTCCCCTTTCCCGAGTAATACCCAGGATAGTGCGGCGTCAGGATATCTATCGCAAGACGCGGCCATTTCTTGGGAAAGGCATCGTAAAACACCATCCTCCCTTTCGCGAGACCCGCAGGATCACTCTTATCGGAGCCGAATATCCGTCGCTGGTGGTAGCGCCAGAAAACAGTATCGCCTTCGAGGTTCCCCTCAGCCGTCAAGCCCGCGGCCGCACGGAGCATCCCTTTCACACTCGACCCCGGTAGGTAGGGGCAACCTGTGAGGCGGTCGAAAAGGAATCCTGTCTCGGTGGGATGAGGAAGTCCCAACCCGATGACCAACCTGTTCCCGGACTTCAGTTCCACTCTTTTCGCGGAAAAACCGCCAGCCTTAACCCCAAATTCAAAGGAAGCATGCCTCCTGGCGATAAAAGCATCGTATTCGGGCAGGGGAGCTTTCGAGAAGGATTCGACAAAATCGGTGAGGAATTTCTTTCGCCCCTCCTCTTCCCCCTTCTTTGGGTCGGCCTTGCGGATCCCCCATTCCTGCCCATAGCCGTCCATCCCCCTGTCGAACAGGAGCGACAAGTTACCCCTGTAATTCGATAAATCCAGCCACCGGGCGATATTGCGTGGCAACGGCAGTCGTCCCATGAACTATTCCTCCAGGAAAGCTTCCGCGAAACGTTTAAGCCATAACGACAGCGCACGGGCTTCCACCGAAGCCCTCCGGTACAAATCCTCCGGATCCAGATCTGGCCCCGCCTGCACACCCTCGCCGGTTATCCAGCAAATCAATTTCCCTTCTTTGAAGCATTCCTTGGAATAGACATGCGGCTTCAGCCATTCGCCAAGCCATCCGCATATCTTCGCCTCGGGCTTGTCTTTACCTGCCGACAGGTAGAACGCCACTGTCTGCCCCAGCCCGTTGCTGTGCAACCGGCCCGGCAACTTGAGAAGCTGGGTCTTGTATTTAACCTTGTCAGTGCCACTTGCCACCGATTGAATCTTTTCCAGAGCGAACCGGGCACGCTTCTGCTCTCTCGTCATCATGCTCATAACCTCCAAACGCCTTATCTGAAAGTCACGCGCGTGACACCCCGGCCGATTGTCTCATCGCCCCCCAGCCGGATGACAACGGGTAATTTTTGGGAATCGAATGCGGTATCGGCGGGAGCACGCAGAGGACAGACGAATAGGGATTCCGGCGGAACAAGCTCCTCCACAAACATATTCCCCTCGCGGTTTTCCTTCCTGCTTATTTCCGGATGCACGCCTTCCTTGAGATTCACCGTCGTCCCGAGGGCGTTGAGCTTTATCCGCGTCACCACATCCGTCCCCGTATCGACAAGCTCGCCGAAGTCTTCATCGTTGAGCACGAGGAGCCGGTCGAGGAACTGGTCCCTGGTATATTGATATTCATTGGAGGCCGGAAGAAGCGAAAGGAGAAGACCCAGCCCCTGGCCTTTACCGCCATTGAATAGAGCAGCTTTTGAAATATCCTTCACCACATGGATCTCTTCGAGCAACAACTCTCCATTTCCCTTGCCCCATGCCTTGTCCCTCGGTGGAGTCCCCTTTTCCGTCCACGCGGTACCCATGGCACGGAAGACCCGCTCCAGGACGAAAGGACATGTCACCCAGTGGAACGGCACTCCCGTCGAACGTATTGGGAAAACCGCTACAATGCCGTCGCCGAAGGAAACGGAGCCGGGCGTCTTGGCGTCCTCTGAACCGAAAAACTTTTTCACCTCTTCGTCACTCAGCTTCCCCGTGTCACCCGGTTTCCCCTTCATCTCGTCCCGGAGGACGCCCTTGATGCTGGACCCCGGAATGACAGGAAAGTTGGTGTGCCGCTCCCTCTGTACGGGAAGATCAACATATCCCAACCCACTCTCGGCGCCGCAATGAAGCGCCGTCTCCGTGTAAAGACCCAGGACCCCGATGGGGCCGAACGTTTTTCCGCCCATCCTTATATCCTCCTCCTGGTTAAAGGCTTGCCCCCGCTAAGGCGAGGCCAAATCCCTGCTTTTTCAGATTCCCGTTCCCGGGAAATGCATCCGAAAAGTTACACCCGGAGATCGCCGCCACCGATTCCGTCGAAGCTTCTTCGCCAGTAGTCTCGAAAACGAAAACGGAACCGGCAGGGATTGCCCGGCGCAGAGACTTTGGCTCCTTTCGGGCAAGGTCCCATCCACCGACGAGGACATGCCCTTTTACGACCGCTCCGACCAACCGACAAGGGATCCCGCCCACGCTCCCGCTCAGGATTCGTTCCGAGAATCCGGGAAAATAAACGCCGGTACGGGTAAGGGAGTGAGTCCCGAGACAAACCGCAACTCTGCGTGTCGTTCTTTCCACCGTCATCGACTTCGTAAACGGGAAGAGCGGGCCGTCATCGAGTCTTGCTGTCCGCCCTTCTCCCCCGATGCGGATGTGCCCGCCGAAAGCAAGCCCACTGCCGCTGACTTCGAAACCGAGGGCAACATTCGTTTTGAGCCGTATATGTCCGAAGGTATAAAGCTGATGCTCTTCATGGGTCCGCTCGGATTCCTTGAGACCCACGCCCGTCCGCATTTCTTCGAGCCAGAGATCCGTCCGGTGGACAAGCGACGTCTTGTCGGGAAGTATCCCGTCCATCCATCGGATTATTCCTTCCGGTTTCAGGAACCAGCCCGATGACATTTCAGGTTCGATGTCTCCAGGCACTTCCTCCCATTTTCCGTTTTCCAAGAAGAACGGCGTCATGAGCGCAAGAGGATGAGAGCAACGCCCGCGATCAACGTCAACCGGCCGATAACGGACCATCCGTTCTATGCGCTCGCAGGCCGGGATCTGCACTTCAGCAAACTTAATTCCCGTCTGTTTTTTTCCAGATTTCTCCTTGAATACCAGACCCAGATCCGCCGGCACTGGGAGCAGGACGCTCCCGTCCTTGACCAACCACGGCCCTCGGATCGTCATCTCTCCGAATCCCCCCCATTCACCCAACTCCATCCGCAGAGCCGAACCCATACTTCTCCAGGCGACTTCGTCAAGGCCATCCAGGGAAATGCCCTCATCCATGAGACGCCGCGTGCGGAGCGCCCCGTACAACGTGGATGGATTTGGTGGAAAGAGGGAGCGGAGGTAATGGTCTTCTCCCCTGGCGGATGGTTTCCCGTCGCGGAAGAATAGGAGATCGTCAGGATGCAGCGAGAATGCTTTCCATCCCGCCCCGCTCATTGGCCAACCTCCCTTCCCAGGAAGCGCGCGATGCGCAGGGCCTCTATTTTCCCGCCAATAAAGAAAGGCCCCATGAGTCCCGCCAGGCGCTCGACCATAGCACCGTTCCCTTCGCCCCGGGACAGCTTTTCCGTGAGCCAGCTATTCCATTGCTCCGGTGTTTGGAAAATGGCCGATAGTATCCGCTCCTCCTCCCTAAGGTCGAAGGTCCTTCCGGATGAGAGTGTCCCTTCAACCAGGCAATCCACGATTCCTTCAAGCGCTTCGGGCCAAGCACGACCGCCCGCATCCCCGTCCCACTTGAAGGCAACCTCGACCGGAACTCCACCCCGCTTGTCGAGCCGAATAGCCACGGCGTCGCGCCCTTCCTCATCCTTGGCCTTCCGGGAAAGCAGATCCTGGACATCCCGGAAGACGAGGCCCGCTGGATGTTTCGTGTGAGCGAAGAGAATTCCAGCTGATATGGTGAACTTCCGGATGTTCACCGCGTCCTTCACCAAGTCCCGGAGATCGGAATCCCCATCGAAGGAGCGGCGGTATTCTTCCCTTATGGCTTTTGCCAGCGGCAGGGCGTCACGCGGACCACAGATGAACAGGATGTCTTCCCCACCGGCATAAACGAGCTGAGGGGGCTTATCCCCTTTCGGCGTGTATTTCAATGTCGCAAGGTTCAGTTCCGGTGACCCCGCAGTCCTAAGCCTTTCCGCAAAGGCGGTAAGAATCTCGGATACTCTCCTGTGAAATCCTTCGACGTTATGAACCCGGGAGGCATCCCATCCCAGGACACGCCCCATGTTGTCGCCGTCCATGGAAACAACGGCGAAATAGGGCTGCCTCGCTTCCCTTCCGTTTGGACCATCTTCCTGCGGCTCGAACCGATCGAATGCGGAAAAATAGGCGTCCCTGCCGCTTCCACCGGTGACGGGATACAGCCTTTTCGTCGCGCATACAAGGCAAAGACGGGTCTGGTCCTTCCTGAAATACCTCTCGCGTTTGTTGCCTTTGCTTGCGGCTTCCGCCTTTTCCCAAGCAGCCCGGACGTTCTTCCCGACGCCATCGGGGAGTGCCGTTCTTTCGCCGCAGACGGCGCATTTGACACCGATTTCGGAGTCTTGCGTGTAGGGGCGAAACATCCGCGCTCCGGCAAATTGCGCGGCTCCCTTCCGGGAGGCACCAGCGTAGTTTCCTTCATCCTGCTCGACCCATGACCAAGCCACCTCGATCGCCTGCGAAACCTGTTCCTGGAATGGATCGGGAACGGTGGACGTTCCCAGCACACCGATTTCGGCAAGGATCCTGGCGGCCTCTACCGACAATCTTGTCCATTCCACCTCGACGGATTTCTTCATGGCCTTAGCTACGTCTCCTGCCTCCGTTGAGGGGATACGGCACACGAACCGGTTGGGAAGGCCGGTAGGAATTCGTCCCTTTTCGCTGATGCAGGGGAAAACCATCTCGCCGCCCCTCTCAAGAAGCACCCTTATTGCCGTCGAAACGAGATGGGAAAGTATGGTACTTCCCGCCCAGAGGTCGGCCACCCGACGGGCCTGGGCGATGAAAGTGTGGACGGGGCCTATGGAGAAGGTCATCAGTGATGGCTTGCCCGACATCAACGCACCTCCTCGACAAGTTTTTTCACCACCAAGTCATCGAGGAAATGACGGCCGACCGAACGTTGATTGCTCGTCTCGGAGAAGGTGAAGGAGGAAGAATGGTTTTTGAATCCAAGCATAGCTCCTTCGGGCACAAGGCGGGCGGGCAGGAAGGTGAAAATAGGGTAATAGTCTTTTCCCAACTTCGCGATATGTATGAGAAGGGGCGAGGCCCTCCGATTGTCCTCGACTTCCTTACCACCCCCTCCGACGTTCATCCAGGTGACGGTCTCACCCCCCATCCCGAAGGGAAGCGGCAAACCAAATCCGGAACGATCGGGAATATTCCCGCGCCGTTTGCTTCCATTCGGAGCCGCCCAATCGTAATCCTGTCCGATATTATTCCCGCGCCAAGTTCTGGCGTCGTTTGGATAACCGTAGCGGCGCCGGAAAGCGATCAGCCAGCTTCCGGTGGCCATCATGGCGTCTACCCAGTTATTGTGTGATGTCTTGCCGATGCAAACCATCGAGGCAGGTGAAAAATGCGACCACTCGCATGGAGCCTCTACAGAAGCCGATCCGGTTCCTGAATTACGTATGCCTTCCAAGATGTCCTTGAGTCCCTCCTTGAACTCTCCGATGTTTGAGGGAATAAACTTGCCTTTTGACCCCAAAATGTCGTTGGATACATCCGTGCAGCACATCGAGCCGAACCCCTTCCGGCTCTTGGCGCCGATACCTCCCAGGAAAAGCCATGCCCGGACTGACTTCGCAAGCAACTCGAAGCACTCGGAGGCAGGCCGCTGGATTTGTAAGATGAAGTTGGCCCTGTTGCCCGCTTCAATCCTGCTACGGACATATTCCACGAACTTCTTTTCCTTATTCCAGACAATCACACCATAGCCGAGATAATAAATTGAATTTGATTTGCCTCTTAATTTGAGCCTGGCTTTCGTTTCTGCGGTTGAGTCTCCCCACCTCCCGGCGAGCCCATTTTCGTCTATGGTATTACCCCAAACACACTCACCACCATTCTTCACAGCCTTCGGCGGCGGCCCTGTCGGGATTACCCGAACCGCCGAAGACAAGGACGTCGTACCGAAAAGGGTATCCTCAACTGTGCGGACCTTAGCGATGTCTCCCTTGTAAAAGCCCCCAGCCACAGCCCGGATCCACCACCTAAGCTGGCCCCTAATCGACTGGGCACGCCACTCCGACGTGGTCTTGTTGTCCGCGCCCCCTAAAAAACCGGGTGTGACAAATTCAAGCATGAATTCGACCCTTTTCATGGGAACCTCTCCATCGGGCATCACCACTGCTGTTCGTAACATCTCTTATCGAAAATCGTCATACGGAAGGCCTATAGGTCACATCGTAAGATCGCACCACATAGTCTCGGCGGCTTACGTACTGAAAACGTCTCCCCACACCAAGGGCCATGGCGGCACCGGCAACCGCGGGTACCTTCTGGCCCCCGGTGATATCGACCATGATTTCGTAATCGGCGGCGCCGTTTTCGTTGAGCCAATCGTAAGCCTGCTCGACGGCATTGATGAGATCTCCAACCTTCTCGAAATCGACGCCTGCCTTCCACCTGTCGTCGATCTCCCCGATTGTCATGATCCGGGGCCGATTTTGTCTACCGGTGAGAAGTTCGATCGTTTTTCTGAACAGGTCCATATCGCGCCATGTGCCCGGCTCAGTCTTCTTCTTATCAAGCAAGTGCGCCGACGATGCCGTTTCTTGCTGGGTTTGTCTCTTCTCGGCATCCGCCGACGGAATAACAACGACTGTGTCCAACCATTCCAGATGATGAGCGATTGCCTCGACCGGCATTCTCCAAGGCCCATCGAACCTTTGGCGAATTAGCTCATCGTGGATTCCGCTCAGGATCTCGTCGGCCTGCCGTCCTTCCAACCACTTACTGTCCATTCCTGGTGGGCTCAAGAAGACGATCAAGGCCTGGCATTTCTGTGGATCGGCTTTCTCATCAACAATGAATGTTCCATGCAGGGAAACCTTGCGGGCCTTGAGGAGGAGTGCAAGAGCAAGTAACAGGAAGAGAGCGACGGGTACAAGTTGGCGAAGGCTGAACTCTCCTTTAGTCATTTCGTACAGACTCATGCTGGTCCAGTTGAAGGTGAGCAGCAGGAGTAGAACGAGTGTCCCTACAAGGACGCTGGCGGACCGAAAGACCGCCTTAAGGACTTGCAAGGCGTAGTCGGCCTCGAGCTTCGGCGGGCGACGGTACAAATTTATCCCTCGCCAGATTGGTGGATAAAAAGAAGGTGGTCTGAAAAACCTCAACCGCTTGAGTTAAACCACCCGGGATTTCAATATGCTGCATCTTACGGCGTTATTAGATTTAATTCAACAATCGGTTGGGTTGTTCCTGCAGGTAGTGCCAATCTTTGTGCAACGAACGTGTTACACAATAATTTTGTTGCAAATCTGGAAGGTCTGCCCCAATCGGGCAGGGCTTTAGGAATCGGAGATTTGGCGCCCGCTACCGCCCCGGAAGTATGGTGACCAGGCTGCTCATTACCTGCAAAAGCCACATACCGGGGGCAGACCTATCTCCAAAGAGAATTGGTTTGCCTTGACATGCGGCTCCAGTTCTCGTGTCTCTTTCCGCACTAAATCGATTATGCCGTATCCCGCCAAAGTGTGTAAGGTACGGGATAGATTGCTTTTCTTTCGACCGGACAGCACTTCCAATTCACGGAGCGACTTTGGTTTCCGCTCTTCAATAATATGTAGCAGAAGCCGGTTGTCGTCGCTTAGCACCTGGGCAAACGACTGGATGGACTCAAACCAGATTTTCGGCTCGTCCTTGCGCGGCTTGTATTCGCCTTTGGCGATGCCGATGGTCCTTTTCTTGAAATCCTCGCGGGACATAATTCCGACCTTCATGTACTTACGTGTCATGGCGCGTCTCCTCCAATGATGCTTTCCACTTCTGACCAGAAATCTTCGATGAGTTGAGCGGCCGATTCATATTCATACGGGACGATTTTTTCGTTGTGGTGCCGGTGATCCCAAGTAATCTTTCGCCCACCGAATTTCTTGCGACGTGGCGGCGGACATCCGTGTGAATTGTCAAACCCGATGACCCTGGTGTTGTAACGGTCATGGAGCGTAAGCGAATACGAAACACCGTGAGGTCTTTTCTCTGTTGTCTGCACGATATGCGCCTCGAACTTCACCCAGTAACCATTATCGAGCCGATAAGTAATTCCATCCAGGTCGAGTAATGTTTCAAGACCTGTTTCTTTGCCAAGTGACATCAGATCGCGACCTGTCCGTATGTTATCATCTGCTAATAACTATATGCGAGTTGAGAAGAACTTGCAATATTTTTCGGTGACAAAACCGGCAGGCGTGACAAACCAAACGTTGTATACGGAAAAAGATGCCCCATACGGGCAGGGGGGTCCTAAGGTCGGACCTCAACGCGGGCGAGCCGCCGACACGGGGTACCCCTTGCGGGGGCCTGTAGCGACGAAGCGAGAGCCAGGGAGGGCGGAGCAAGGAGCTACGGAGCCGCAGCCCGGCCATGGACGGCCGGGCAAGGCGTCCCCCGCAAGGGGGTACCCCGTGAGGCGTGCCGAGCCCGCTACTTCTCCAGAAGAATAGTCACCGGGCCGTCGTTCACAAGCGATACGGCCATCACGGCGCGGAACGCGCCGGTTTCCACGGGCAGCGGTGCCACCTCCCGAAGAAGGCGGACCATTTCGTCGTAAAGAGGCTCGGCGATCTCCGGCGGGGCGGCTTCCGTAAACGAGGGGCGGTTCCCCTTCGACGCGTCTCCGTAGAGCGTGAATTGCGAAACGACGAGGATCCCCCCGCCCGCTTCGGCGACGGAAAGGTTCATCTTCCCGGCCTCGTCCTCGAATATACGCAGGCGCAGTATCTTCTCGCACATCCACCGAATGCGCGATTCATCGTCTCCGTGCCTGAATCCCGCGAAGACGAGAAGCCCTTTTCCGATTTGCCCGAGGACCTTCCCCTCCACGGAAACGGAGGCGCTCTTTACGCGCTGGATAAGGACGCGCATCAGCCGGTTCTCTTCTCACCGGGGGTCATGGCGAGGCGTTGTAGACGGAGATAGATACAAGGCAGCGGGTACAGGAGCGCGCCGCCGGAAACCGCGCGGTCATCAAATCGAGGGGGAATCGAGCGCTTCCCGCACTTTCCGGGCCAGGATGGTGGGAGTGTACGGCTTGGGCAGGAAAAGCATGCCGGGCTTCATGACGAACGATTCCTTCACCGCGTCGGCCGAGTAACCGCTCGTGAAGATGGCCTTCAACTCCTGCTTGTCCGCGCGCATCGCCTCGAAGGCATCCTTGCCGCCCATTCCGGGCATGACGACATCCAGCACCGCAAGCGATATTCCTCTGTTCCGGCGGAAGGTCTCGATCGCCTCCTCCCCGTTCCGTGCCGTCAGCACCGTGTAACCGTACTCCCTGAGAATCCGTTCCGCGAGCGTCCGGATCGTATCTTCGTCCTCCGCCAGCAGGATCGTTTCAGACCCGCCCCGGAGCGGCTCCGCACTTTTTTCCTTGATGGCGTCCGGGGCAGCCTGTACCGCCGGAAAGTATACCTTGAAAGTGGTTCCCTTCCCCGGTTCGCTGTACAGGTGGATGAACCCTTCGTGCTGCTTCACTATCCCGTACACCATCGCCAGCCCGAGCCCCGTCCCCTTGTCCGGTGCCTTCGTGGTGAAGAACGGCTCGAACACGCGCTCGCGCGTCTTTTCGTCCATGCCTGTCCCGGTGTCCGAAATTTCCAGCGACGCATACCGTCCCGCCTTCGCGTACGGATGCCGGTCGATGTACGGTTCATCGACGGTGATCTCTCCGGTTTTCACCGTCAGGACACCCCCGGCTGCCATGGCGTCCCGGGCGTTCAGGCACAGGTTTACGAGCACCTGCTCGAGTTGGGCGCGGTCCGCGCGGATGGTGGGAACGCCTTCGGCGAAGACCCCCTTTACCTCGATATTCTCCCCCGCCAGTTTCCCGATGAGCTTCATGAGGTCGACGACGGCTGCGTTGAGGTCCAGGTTGACAGGCTCGATCACCTGGCGCCGTGCGAATGTCAGAAGCTGCCTCGTCAACGTCGCGGCCCGTTCGGCGCAGCGCATTATCTCGTCGAGATCGCCCGTCACCTTCTGATCCCCGGCCATCTTCAACCGCAGCAACTGGCCGAATCCGAGTATCCCCGTCAGCGCGTTGTTGAAATCGTGCGCGATGCCGCCGGCAAGCGTCCCCACCGTCTCCATCCGCTGCGCAGTCTGAAGCTGCTGCTCGAGCCGTCCCTTCTCCGTGATGTCGTGGACCATGGAAATCACGCCTATCAAGCTTCCGTCAGCGCCGCGCAAGGGGGCGTTGAACCACTCGCACCGGATTTCCTTTCCTTCCCGCCTCAGGTTTTTGGTGACGGAGTGTATCAGCTCTTCCCCATCCAGCAGTTTCGCCCAGACCATATCCATAACCGGCTGGGTTTCGTGGGGAACGATCAGCTCGTAGGAATGCCTTCCGACGGCCTCTTCGGCGGACCACCCGAAGATCTTTTCCGCCGCCGGATTCCACTCCCGCACCCTGAAATCGCTTCCCCACACGATGTACCCCATCGGCATACGCTCGATATTGAAGGTAAGCCGCTGGTGCGCGTCGCGCAGCGCTTCATCGGACCTGTCGCGCTCTCGAATCTGTTTCCGGATGCGGAAGCCCCCCGCGCCGATGCCCGCCAGTCCGAGTAACCACATAAGACCGTATCCGGTCGATTCCGTCCGCAGCTGCGCCGCCATCGCGCCCTCAAACGGTTCGAGCGGAACGGACACGCTGATCCCCCCGCGGATGTCGCCTTCCTTGTATCCCTGCCCTCCGTGGCAGGCGAGGCAGTGCGGCTCGGCCGCAAAGGGACGCATCAACCGCAGAAAGGGCTTGCCCTCGATCGTTTCGACGGAGCTTACCTCCGCCTCGCCGTGTTCGCAGGCACGGAGCGCTTCGGCCTCCCATGGATCCGGGGCGTTCCCGGGGCGGATCGGTTTGAGGCTCGTTATGTGCCCGCGGAACCCGTACCGCTCCAGGCCCAGCTCATGGGCCTGGCGCGTCATCTCCTCCGGATTTATCAGGGTCAGCAGGCGGTTCGAAGGCGTCCGGACGTCGCGCTCGCCGCGGCCCGACAGGTAAGGATTCGGCGGAGTATCTTTCGTAACGGGAACGTACAACCCGCCATGCGTCGATGCCCAACGGTGGTATACGAGATCCTTGTTGATGCTCGATCGGGCTTCCGAACGCGCAATGTCGCGGATAGCGCTCCGGTATTCGCGGACATTGTACAGAAGGGCGGAGCCGACAAGCGCCGTCCAGACCAGGGCGGCGAGAAGGATATATCGATCTACGCGGGTCTTGCGGGCGGCCATTATCTGCAATTCGCTCATCGCTGCTTATCCTGCTGCCGAATGACAGGGCGGCGGCACGCCGGGTTTCGTTGAGATTTATTACGACTATTCAATGCAAGAATCGGAACGGCTCGGAAAAATTCAGACCGGTAATCTTATCGGACTCCCTGTGGCCGAACTTCAATTGGATCTTATTACACCGATGGAACAAAAAACATCAATAATCGCTGCTTTTAAGGAATTTTTTTCGGGGATAGTCCGGCAGTCGGCCAATCAAGGGGATGTTGACTGGTAAAGGAGATAAACGTCAACCTTTTCGCCCGATTCGAAGACGGTTCGATCCGCCGGAAGGACGGCTATCCCGTTGGCCTGGACCATCGTACGCAGTATGCCGGTGTTCTGGTCTCCCGATGTCAGGGCGGCATACTCCCCGTCCTCCACACACACCCGGACGCGGAAGAAATGAACCCTTCCCGCCTTCTTGCGGACGGGCTCCTTCAGGGTCGCTTTGACGAGACGTTTCAGCGGATCCGGATGCCCCATCATTTTAAGGAGTGCAGGCCGGACGAAAACCTCGAAGGTAACGAGTGAAGATACCGGGTTCCCGGGCAATGAGAATACGAGCTTGCCGTCCTTCGTTCCAAAAGCCGTTGGACTCCCCGGCTTGACGCCCACCTTCCAGAAAACCTCCTTCACGGAAAGTTCGGACATCACTTCGCGGACGAAGTCCCTGTCGCCCGCGGACACCCCGGCCGAGGTGACAAGGATATCCGCCTTGAGCCCTTCCTCGATCTTCTCCCTTAATGCTTCCTTGTCGTCAGGGGCGATGCCGAGAAGCACCGGCACGGCGCCCGCCTCCTCGACGGCGGCGGCGAGCGAATGGGTGTTGCTGTTGATGATCTTGCCCGGGGAAAGCGGTTCGCCGAGCTCTACCAACTCGTCGCCGGTGGAGAGCACCGCTACCCTTGCCCGGCGGCAGGCGGAGACGAACGCCCTGCCGAACGACGCCAGCATGCTGATTTCAGGCGGGCGGAGCACCGTCCCCGCGGGGATGACGAGGTCTCCCGCCCTCACGTCTTCTCCGCGGAACCTTATGTGTGCGCGCGGCTTTGCAAGTGAAAGCACCTTCACGAAACCACCGGACTCTTCCGTTTCCTCGAAGGGAACGACGGCGTCGCACCCTTCCGGGATGGGGGAGCCGGTCATTATCTTGACGGCACAGCCGGGGGAGACCCTGGGGCTTACTGCATCCCCGGCCGCCTGGTATCCGGTGATCGTAAGCGTCGAAGGCACGGCGCAATCGACGCTCCGGACGGCGTAGCCGTCCATGGCGGAGTTGTCCCAATACGGCATGTCCCACGGTGCGCGGATTTCCTCGGCGAGCACTCTGCCGGCCGCCGCGGAGATTGAGACCCTTTCGCGCCCCAGCGGCGAGACGCGGGAAAGGATCAGGTCTTTAGCCTCGTCGAATGTCGTCATCCGAAGCCGCTCGGTCATTCATCTTCCTGTCGTCGAATCCGCCGGCCCCGCATCGCCCTTGGGAAAGTTTCCCTTCCTCGAGGCGTATGAAGCCGCCGTTACCCCCACCTGTCCGGTCCGGGTCGTGCGTAGCCATGAGAACGGTGGTTCCGCGGGCGGGTAATCCGGAGATGATCCCCCGGATCACTTCCGCGCTCTCACGGTCCACATTGGCAAGCGGCTCGTCCAGAAGGAGAACGCGGGGCGAAATCGCAAGGGCCCTCGCAAGGGCCACCCGCTGCATTTCGCCTCCCGACAGCGCGCGTGCCCGCCGGTCCCCGAACCTTTGCAATCCTACCATTTTCAACGCTTCGTCAACCCTTTCTTTCCGGTTCCCGCCTTCGATTCCCCTGACATTGAGGCCGTAAGCGACATTGGAGTCGACCGTTTCCTCGAAGAGGTATGGCGACTGGTGGAGAAGCGTCACTTCACGGCGCAACGCCACGAGGGACCGCCCCTTCCAATCCACGCGCCTCCCCGCGTAGAACAACTTTCCGGCCGTCGGACGGAGCAGGAAAGCAAGTATCGAAAGGAGCGTGGTCTTCCCCGAGCCGTTCGGGCCGGTGAGGAGCAGGAAGCTCCCCTCCCGGATCTCCAGCGAAGGGACGGAAAGAACTTCCCTGTCCCCGTACCGTTTTCCGACAGCCTCCAGAAAGAAGAGAGGATCCACAGCTACCTCTTCTGCAGAAACTGGAATATGACATTCACCGCCAGCGCGACCCCCATAAGCACGATCCCCAGCGCGATCCCCAGGGCGAACTCCCCCTTGCTGGTCTCCAGGGCGATGGCTGTGGTCATCGTCCTCGTGTAACCGAGGATGTTCCCGCCAAGCATCATCGCAACGCCGACCTCGGAAACGACCCGGCCGAACCCTGCGATCACGGCGGCCATCATCCCGAACCTGATCTCGGACATTAGCATGAACAGGCTCTGGAACCGGTCGGCGCCCAATGTTTTCGCGGTGGGAAGGATGGCGGCATGCGCGCCGCGCACCGAGCTCAACGCCAGGTTGGCCACGATCGGGGCGGCGAGAAACGCGTCTCCGGCGATGATTGCGGATGGGGTGAACAGGAGGCCAAGCCCCCCGGCAGGCCCCTGCCGGCTGATGAACCCGTAGACCAACAGTCCGATCAGCACCGTCGGGACCGCCATCAGGCTGTTGAGCGCGGTGATGACGCTCCGCTTCAACGGAAATTCCGAAAGCCCGACCGCGAGCCCCGCCGGGATACCGATGAGTGAAGCGAAAATGATCGACCAGAACGAAACGTACAGGGACATCCACACCGCGTGCGTGAACGCCGGATCCCCCGTCGCAATCAAAGCGAGGGAGTCCCTCAACGAGTCGAGCAGAAAACCCACTCAGTTCTCCGTTCCATAATTACTGCAACGTATCCTGTGCCAAAGAGCCTTGCCTTCGCGGGATACGGTTTCGCGGGCTACGCACGCCTCACGGGGTACCCCTCGCGGGGGACGCCTTGCCCGGCCCGCTTCCGCCCGGACTTCCTGTCCGGTCGGAATCGGTCCGCCTCGGCAAGCTGTCGGCGCCGTCCCTGGCGCCTTTTCCTCGCTTATCGCTCGGCGCTTGCCTCGGAGCTCGAACCACAGTATGTATTCCACACGTTGGTTCTCGCTCCATGGCCG